>JAYSYV010000545.1:0-5394 GCA_043727245.1 Chloroflexota bacterium
TGGTGCAAGAATATGGACGCTATTTCGATATACCTACGGCCTGTTTCCGGGGTGGCTGCCTGACCGGCCCGAATCACTCCGGCACCGCTTTACACGGCTTCCTCTCTTACCTGATGCGGTGTGTCTGCACCGCTAAACCCTATACTATTTTTGGTTACAAAGGTAAGCAAGTCCGCGATAATATTCACAGCCGTGACCTGGTATCAGCCTTCTATAATTTCTATAAAGCGCCCCGTATAGCGGAAGTTTACAATATGGGTGGCTCACGCTACAGCAACTGCTCGATGCTGGAAGCAATTGAAAGCTGCCAGAAAATTAGCGGCAAAGAGCTTAACTGGACTTATACCGAAACCAATCGGATTGGGGACCATATCTGGTATATCAGCGATACCAGCAAGTTCCAGGCCCACTACCCGGAATGGCGGCAGGAGTATAATCTTGAGCAGTTATTATTGGATATATATAATAAGAATATCGAACGCTGGTTGAGCCAGGAAGTGGACCAACATGTCTAATCAGGTGGATTTAGAAACTATTTACGAGCGGCGGTTTAGCCCTGACCTGGTTTTTCGTATGGAGATGTGGAAGATATTATGCCAGGAATTCTTCCAACAATATATCCCCTCTGATAGTAAGGTGCTAGAAATTGCGGCAGGCTATTGTGAGTTCATCAATAACATCCAGGCTGGCACTAAAACAGCGGTGGACTTAAATACAGCTACCCAAAATTATGCCAATCCAGATGTCCTGGTCTTAACCGGGTCTTCCACCGATCTTTCCAGTGTAGCTAGCTCCAGCCAGGATATAGCCTTTACCAGTAATTTCCTGGAACATCTAACCAGGGAAGATATTGTCCTGACTCTTCAGGAAGCTTACCGGGTACTTAAACCACAAGGCCGCTTCCTGGTTTTACAACCGAATATACGCTTTTGCGCTCGCGATTACTGGATGTTCTTTGACCATGTAACTCCTTTAGATGATCGCGCTGTAACCGAAGCGCTGGAAGCTATCGGCTTTAAGATAGTTAAAAATGTTGTAAGGTTTTTACCGTTTACTACCAAGAGTCGCTTGCCTAACTCACTCTTTTTGCTAAAGTTGTACTTAAAACTGCCGGTCCTGTGGCGTATCTTCGGGCAGCAGTCTTTTATAGTAGCGCAGAAAGCCACTAACTGAGGTTGAACTTGATGAAATTATCGGTGCTTATTCCGGCTCACAATGAAGAAGACGGTATTTATAATACTGTTGCCGCGCTGTGTGATACATTTTATACCGAGCAAATGTCCTACGAAATACTGGTCGTGAACGATCACAGCTCGGATAACACGGAACAGGTATTAAAGGATTTAGCCCAGCAGTATGATGGAGTGCGCTGGGTCAATAACCAGAAACCAGGCGGATTTGGTTACGCCTTACAAACGGGCCTTGAAGAATTTAGCGGTGATGCTGTCTGCATTGTAATGGCGGATGCTTCGGATGATCCGAAGGATGTAGTAAAGTATTACCGCAAACTACAAGAGGGTTATGAGTGTGTCTTCGGCTCACGTTTTATCAAGGGTAGCCAGGTAATAGATTATCCTCAACATAAACTGGTGCTGAACAGACTGGCTAACTGGTTTATCAAAACCCTATTCGGCCTCAAGTATAACGATATAACCAACGCGTTTAAATGTTACCGGCGCGAGGTGATTGAAGGCGCTACGCCTGTCCTGGCCTGCCACTTCAACCTGACGGTAGAGTTGCCCCTCAAAGCGATTGTACGCGGCTACTCATACACGATTGTGCCAACCAACTGGTACAACCGCACTACTGGAGTATCCAAGCTTAAAATCAAGGAAATGGGCAGCCGATACCTGTTTATTGTGCTGTATGTCTTTCTAGAGAAAGTACTGTCGCGAGGCGATTACCGCCGCCGTTCGCAGCCTCATATGCCGCATAGTGAATTGCCGGATAATGCTCGGTTATCGCGTAAGTAAGCCGGGTGCATCCTCAACCATAACAATAATAAGGAACTATTAAAGAAAAATCACTGGCACTACACCCTAAACAGGGGAAGTGCTGTTAAACATACCTGTGTTCCTGGCAAACCCTTAAATTCGGCTAAATACAGCCACTTTCAAAGGTTCTTGCAGCTCTCGTCCTGTGCTGTAATAAAGGTCCAGACGGAACCTCTTAACTCCCGGTGGAATAAAAGTTCGGAAATGTTTTGAGCCATCAGCTACGGGTGAACCGGCAAGCAGAACGGCTTCGTAGCGATCTCCGAGATCCCATACTACATTAATATACCAGGCATTTTCAACTTGAATATCTAATGCCTGATCTTTAGATTTGTCCCACCACCCACTATTTTTAACCTGCCTATTATATTGAGAGAATTCTTCCAGCCATATAAAGGTAGGTTTGCCAGCGGCATGGATAAATTCAACACCATCATCTTTAATTTTGAGGGAGGCTGCATCGCCCTGCTCCATTTTCATGAGCTGACCGGGATAAGTAAGAGACCGGTAGCTGGTTGAACCCAGGGTTTTTTGCCATTTATCTTCTATCTGGCTGAAATATTGCCCTTTAGTAAGGCTGAACGGACCTTCCTTATATTGTTCCAACGACCATGCTAAACTGCGAACTGTCGCGGCAGTATTTGGTATAAGCAATAATTCAAGGTTTTCACTTGAAGCAGAGTTATAATTATATAAGGCTGCAAGACCTACCTGAGTGCGTGTACTCCACTGTTCCATTGCTTTCGTGCCAAAATTATAAGAGAAGGTATAGCAAATGCCTAAAACAATCAGGCTGACAACGGCAAAAGTGCCAATTATTACCCTGATTTTGAGAGCGTTATCCACGAATAGAGGCTGTAAAACAAGGGTAAGCAGTACTATAAGGCCAATCCAGAACAGTAATGAAGAAACGGTATAGCGGGTAGAGAGCGCCTGGGTACTGCCTGAAGCAGACCTAGCCAGGCCCGTTATAGCGGTGTTTAAGAAGGTAAAGAGGATTAAGTGCAGCCAGGGTAAAGCTCTTTGCCATATCTCGGCTGAACGCCGGGCTTGAAAATACAATCCTACCAGGCTACCTACTAATAAGCCTCCACCCGTCAAACCATAAACTGGGGCAACTCCTTCAGAAATTCCTAGTCCAAACGGTGCGCCCAGGAACGTCAGGATATAGTGTAGATATTCCGGCGGATGCCCCAGGCTCCAAAAATAATCAATCTTTGGGCCTATTACCGCGTAATTATAGAAATATAGCCCAATACAGGTCGCTGCCACCAGAACCCATAAGCCAATAAACCGCCAGCCCCATTTAGAACGATTTACAATTAGTCCGACTAATAAGGTAGGCCATAACATCAATCCGCTAGCCAAGGTGTAGGACGCTATTATGGCTAAAACCATTACCACAAGAAGTCCTGGCAGCTTACCCGGCCATAGCTTCAATACTAAGACAGCGCTAAAGGCAGTCAGATTTACCAGGGTAAAGCATAGTTGCCAACCAACAAGCCAGCTATCTGCCTGAACACCTGAGAAAACTAACCAGGATAAAATAAAAGTCAACCCTGCGGTTAATACAGGGGTTTTAGGAAAGGTGGAAGACACCAGTTTCCAGAGGACTAGTAGACTTAATAGAGCCAGGAAAAAATTAAAATAAGCTTCTTTAATGAGGTTCCAGCCGCCGAGCTTGGCGAGTCCCAGTAAGATCAGGCGTAAAAAAAATATGCGGTGTTCATTATGAGATGCCCATAGTTCTGAAAGTTGTAGCCCGCCTGTGTGAAGTTTGATGACTTGAGAGGCCATAGCCCATTCATCCAGCACAGGGGCATTAACTGCCAGTTCACCAATCAACCGAAATATTAACCAGAGTGGTATTAAGGTGAGTAATAAGAAAGCCCATACAACAAATTTATAATTTGAAATAAATTTAGTAGGTGATATTAGACTTTTAGCTAAAGTTTTCAGATTTACCTCTTGTACGTCTTATAATGCCAACATATTGGAATAATTCTCTGTGATTTGATATTTTTCCCAAACTATATTTAACCGTGACTAGAGAATTGGAGTTAATTTAACGGGGTTACGGTATAGTATCTTGCAAACGGCATGTGTAACGAAATACCATATCCCCTGGAGTTTTGATGTTATTTAAGAAGGCTTCACCCAGCGAATATTTATCGGTCTTACTCACATAGACAGTAATAGCTTTACCAGCAGGTGTTCCAGGTGAGCTTACAGACAACCGGTAAATATGATTTACTGAGTCGGGAATAGGATTGAAGTAGATTATTTGCCAGCTATCATCAGCTATACTATTGGTAGGTAAGTTTTGTTTGGTGATAACCGTATTAGTATTAGTGTCTAAGAGTTCAAGAGTAACTGGATTATGTACAGTTCTTTTAAATGTAGCCATAAACAATGAAATACTGTTGAGCCGGTTACAACCGGCGGTAAAAGTTTGAGCGTATTCGACACCATCTTTTAGTTCAGGTAAAAAAGCCTCGGCGGGTATAATTTCAGCATTAGTCTTATCAAGATTGAAAAAAATTGAAAAACCCACTGGATTTATTGGAATAATTAAAGGCGGGGCGGCCCTTACGCCTAAACTAACGGTTATCTGTTTAGCATATTTAGACCAATCCAGGTTTTGGAATGGACTGACACCAAAGGTTTGGGATACAACCCATACCATACCGGCCAGGACGGCCACAATTATCTCGGACTTAAAGCGGGAGGGGCGTAGCCGGTCCAGGCTGAGTAGACAAATTAGAAAGATAAGAGCGTTTCCTATAAAGAAATAACGTCCTATGATAATTAATGCAAGATTTTGTAAGTCTTCCCCGAAAGGAGCAAGACTCCTGCGACCTAGTAAAGTAAAAAGCATGTAACCTAAAAGAATACCCAGGAAAGTCAGGGATAGTAATGCATTTTTGAATTTAGTAAACCAGCTTATTACTAGTAACCCAAGTAGAGCCAGGCCGCTTATCCAGAACACTATCGCAGGGCCGTACAACTGCCGCAGATAAAGGGTGCCATACGTGCCTACTATCCCCTCCGAAAAAACTCGCGTAACGAGGAAATTAAACATTGCCGTAAAGCTAAAACTGGCGGTAGTGGCAACCTTGGCTGAACCTAAATCTCCGGTAAACAATATAATAGTAGCTATCGTCCCAAGTATACTCAGAGCCAGACCAATTTCTTTTAGGTTACGGCGTAAATTGCCGCGAACTAAACGAACCAGCCAAATAGGAGCTATTATTATCGAAGCGGGTGAACTATACAGGCACATAAAGTGAGCCACAGCTAATAAAGCGATACCCCACCAGGAAGTAGGTAGACGTATGAAAGATATGAGTATAGCCCATATACCAAAATACCAGCCCAGATTTATTGCTACGCTTACCAG
>JAYSYV010000546.1:0-16254 GCA_043727245.1 Chloroflexota bacterium
CGCCAGTTTGGTAGAGAAGCCCGGCTTGGTGCTTACCAGATTGATACCGGGAGCCACGATGTCCGGCTTTACCTGGCCGGTTTCATCCTTACCGTAGGCTGAAAAAGGGGCGATGGTATCATCGTTGACGCTGCGGGTGTAAGCGGTATTCGCGGCCCCTACCGTAATAACGAACGGGTCATTGGCCGGAGCGTAGACCTCGCCGTTGCTATTATTTCCGGCTGACACGACCACAACAATCTTGTTGAACCACAAAATTTCGACGGCTGCATCAAGCGGGTCAACCTGATAGGATTGGGCCTGAGTGCTGTTCATGGACAGGTTGACGACCTTGATATTGTAGTTATCCTTGTTGTCGTTAACCCACTGCAAGCCGCTAACTACGTCCGACTCGGTGGCCTGGCCCAGGTCGTCGGCAACCTTCACACCGATGATATTGGCCTGGGGAGCGATGCCGATATAACCGCCCAGGGACAGCATGCCATTACCGGCAATCACGCCGGATACTAATGTGCCGTGACCGAAGCCGTCCGAAGCATTGCTGGCTTTGCTGTTTACCTTTACCTGGGCCACCAGGCGAGATTTGGTAAAGGAATTTTTAACACTTAGGTCAGCGTTGGCGGTTACGCCGCTATCAACTACCGCGATACCAATCCCCTGCCCTTGCAACCAGGCTCCGCTATTTGAGCTGTTGTTCCAGACTTTGGTGGCGTTGACTGAATAGTCATAGTCATTTTGTAAGAAAGTAGAGTTAACACAGTCGGTGCATAAAAGCGAACCCAGGAGGCTCTTTTCGACCGGCGCGTCAAGAGAAATCCAGCGGACCGCCGGGTTAGCTGAGAGAAAGACGGCCTGTTTGGCCGGTAGTTCAGCCGCGAAAGCATTTATAATGTGCAGGTCTTTAGTGACAACGCCACCAAGTTTGGTTATTTCCTTCTCTACGGACATATCGTTCTTGATATTTTTCTGAACGATAATACTGACATTATTATCCGGGTTCTGGCGAGCTAAATTGAGCAAGAAAGGTTGGGCGTTTTGCTGTAGCGCCGGTGGGACAAAAGCCGCCGACAGGAGAACCAGCAAGGTTATTGTAACGCTTAAAACTCCTAATTTTAGGTGTGTAGAGGAACGGGTACAAAATGATAGCAAAGACATTAATAGCATCCTTAGCCAGAACGTTTAAGCAGGAAAGCTTAAAACTATTATTTCTATTCAGTTTTCCAGAAAGACATCACTCAAAATGATAACCCGGACTTTTCCACTGGTATATAGTACTTTTTCTTACGTTTTGCCAGGACTTCTGTTGATGATGCAAAAGGTGTGAGGTAATCATCAGTTTCGTCTTATTATAACGTTGTAACTTTACGGAGCTATTACAAACATATTAGAATTTAAGTAAATTCATATTTTGCCGTTATGCATAGCTTAAAAAGCAAAAATCAGCCTTAGCGATAACCCAGGCAAGGGCTGGTATAATTACTTCCATAGCAGCTACCAACTTTTTATTAATCGAAAGGTGCTAAAAGTATGATTTGCGGCAAGAAGGTAAATTTGCGGCCTTTTACCCAGCAAGATTTAGAATTTTTTGAAAATGTAGCCAATGATCCCGCCTATACCGGCGAATTTAACAACTTTGGCCTACGGAGCAATGTTGAACTTCAAAAGGGGTTTCCGGTGGAAGGCTTTCTCAGCACCCGGCAGGGGATGCTGGTGATAGTTACGCCAGAGGGTGAGATAGTGGGCGATATGAGCTATCACCAGACGGCCTATGGACCAGGCGCAGCCAATCAGGTCTACGAAATCGGCCTCAGTATCAAGCCGGGCCAACGCGGCAAAGGTTACGGGGTAGAGGCCCAACAACTTCTGGCGACTTATTTTTTCGCCACCTACAACATTATGCGGGTCCAGGCCAGCACCGATATTGAAAATATACCTGAGCAAAAAGCTCTGGAAAAAGCCGGGTTCACCCGCGAAGGAATTATCCGAAAAGCCCAATGGCGCAACGGGGCTTACCACGATTTAGTAATGTATAGCAAGCTGCGGGGCGAATAATTGAGGTAGCTGATAAATGGATATTAATAACTCTCCTCCACCTTCCTCAAAGGAAGACGCAGCTATGGAAACGGGGCTTGATTTAAGTATCTCCTGTGAGAAAATACTGATTGAGCAGATTTGCGGTATGCTAAAACCGGATGGTCCAATTCTTAATGATGAAAATTTGGATGATATTCACTAACAATATTTAACTAATAAATATACTTTATAAGTTTATGAACTGCACCGGTTCATAACCAGAAAAATTCCGCCTACTACCAGAATTAGCAACCTGCTTTTTATCTTTGATTTAGAGACTTTCTTATTTAGCACAATTCCTGGCTAAGAATGTTTATGCCCGTTCCCCAAAGAGAATTGCAAGCCCTTTCTAGCTGGTCTGTCGCTAGAATTAGAAGTGTCTAACCCGGTTGAAGTCAGAGTTTCTTCTTCTTGGTGAGCCGCGTCTAGCTTATCCTGTTCTTCTTTAACCAGCACCCGCCGCAGATGCTTGCCGATAAGGGTCTTGGGTAACTCATCGCGGAATTCTTCCTTCAAACCTGTTACAACAATTATTCCGAGCTAATTTAAGAAGGCTATGCTAGAAAAATACTCTAAAAGTGCATAGTAGCCAATAACATATACCGATTTAAGGGGAAAGACCAATTTGTTAGCCAGAGTATACAGCCGTTTCCGGACCACTACCTGATATTTACCTATTTCATGCGCCAAATAATTAACTTGTCTAATCAATAAATAAATGTTATCATTATGTCATGTAAATCTAATCTTGATAATATGCTAAAAAATTCCAATTTTAATTCCAGCAACTAACTATTCCTATCAGTTTAGATTTAAAATCTATACTTAAAGGGTTTTCTATATACAGTGGAGGGTTTGCCTGTGAAAAAGTTATTTCGATGTTTCACTTTGCTTGCCATTTTGGTATTTACATTTGGCACAATACCTATGCAGGCAGACGCTGCCAGCCCGGGCGCAATCCGCGCTAATACATCCGATGCCGTACAAAGCGGCGCCAACATTGATGTTTCCTCGGTTATTGTCCAGTTAAATGGTGATTCGCTGGTTGATTATGTGAAGACCCATCCGACCATGGGCAAAAAGATTGACTACACTAACAGCTCGGTCAAGTCCTACCAGGCCCAGCTTTCAGCCCTGCGCAATCAGTATAAACAATGGTTGCAGTCAAATGCTCCCAAAGCCAAAGTGACCGGAGAATTTGACACTGCCCTGAACGCGGTTTCGGTCCAGCTTAATGGTGAAACGTTGGCGACTGTAAGTGGTTCAAGTCTGGTCAAACAAGCCCAGTACGAAGCAGTTTACCGCCCGTTAGTTGACAACAGCACCGACCCTGACCTTTCGCTTATCAATGCTATGAGTGCCTGGTCAGCGAACGGTAAAAGTCCGGCTAATGCAGGCGAAGGAGTCCGGGTTGCCATAATTGATACCGGCATTGATATTAACCATCCCTGCTTCTTTGATACGGGTTATCCGGCGCAGACCCAACTCGGCAACAAAACTTTCACTAACAATAAAGTTATTGTCGCGAAAGTATTTAACAACCGCCAATCAACCCAGCACTATACCCCTGAAGCTATCCAGGAGCATGGCACGCACGTGGCCGGTACGGTTGCCTGCAACGCCAACACACCGGCTGTTGTGGGTGGAGTAGTAATTCCTTACGGTGTTTCCGGGGTCGCACCAAGAGCTTTACTGGGTAACTACAGCGTCTTCCCAGGCGATGTAGGGGATGCCCGCTCCGAAGATATTCTGAACGCTCTGGAAACCGCTTACAAAGATAACTTTGATGTGGCTAACATGAGCCTGGGCGGCGGTTCAAAGGGTGCGCAGGACCTGGTTATACAGGCCGTAAATAAGCTTGATGAAGCCGGTATGGTCGTCGCCATTGCCGCCGGAAATTCCGGCCCCGGCCATTATACCGTTGAGTCACCTGGCGCCGCCGAGCGGGCTTTAACTGCCGGTGCCAGTACCGTTCCCCACTTCGTAGGAACGCCGGTAACAATTGGAGGACAGACATTCGGCGCGGCGGCCGGGGATTTCCCAACCGTTCCAACTAACACTAACCTGATTGCGCCGCTTGCCGTGGTTCCCGGCTCAGTCAACGGCTTATCTACCGCTTGTTCCGCTCTAAGCGTTAACCTGACCGGCAAAATTGCTCTTATTTCTCGGGGCGCTTGTAGTTTCTCGGCCAAAATCAGGAATGCCCAGAACGCCGGAGCTTTGGCCGTGCTGGTTGCCAATAATGTGGCAGGCGACCCAACCGCGATGGGTGGCGATGGTACACCAAACCAGCCGACTGTCCCGGCTTACATGGTTTCATTGGCTGACGTGCCTGCTCTTGTAAGCTTGAACGGGGCCAGCGCTAGTATTAGCGGCACTTTGCAATACTTCCGCACAACAAACGCAAACATCATGGCCGGTTTCAGCAGCCAGGGACCGACTGATGTTACTTACCGGGTAAAACCGGATGTAGTTGCGCCGGGTGTCAATGTCCTGAGTTCCATTCCTACTTCATATTGTGGTGGTAGTACATGTTGGGCCTTCTTCCAGGGAACTTCTATGGCGACCCCGCACCTGGCTGGCTCGGCAGCGGTAGTTATCTGGCAGCATCCAGGCTGGAGTGCCGCCCAGATTCGCTCGGCTATTGTTAATACCGCCGACCGTAACGCCTTGACAGAGTACCGGAACGGTACTGTTCGAGTGACCGACCCGAACATTATCGGAGCGGGCCTGGAACAACTGGATAAGGCAGTCACAACCAAAGTAACTCTCGACCCGGTAAGCATCAGTTTTGGAGCGGTTCCTTCCGGCGCCAGTCAGACTAAAACTTTTGATGTGACGTTGACCAACACCGCCACTTCAGGACCGGACACGACCTTCGCGCTGTCTATCGAAGGGGGGGATTTGAATGTTACTTACTCGGTTAAGAACGGCAGCTTATCTCTAGCGGCCGGTCAATCGGGTACAGTCACGGTAGTTATGATGGTCGCCAAAGGTACGGCTAGCAACACAAACCATTCGGGCTGGCTGGTCATCAAGATGGGCGGCACCGAAGTAGCCCACGCGGCAATTTACAATTTTGTGAAGTAACTTCCAGTTACTCGAAGATGAAAGGGCTGCTCCAGGTGGGGCGGCCCTTTTTAGGTTTTTTGAGAATAGACGATTAAATACTGAAAATTATGTCAACACAGATTTTGAAGATAGATAATAACCGGGATAGATTCCTGGAGTTGCTTTTGCTGGCCGACCCGGAAGAAGCAGTAGTTTTAGCTTATCTCAACCAGGGCTGGCTTTTCGCCCTGTTTGAAAATGACGAACTCTACGGAGTCATGCTCCTGATTGAA
Source organism: Chloroflexota bacterium (assembly GCA_043727245.1). Lineage (GTDB taxonomy): Bacteria > Chloroflexota > Chloroflexia > Chloroheliales > Chloroheliaceae > 54-19. Next base: position 5,418 of record JAYSYV010000546.1, read on the forward strand.
CACGATGCCCGCACCCTGGAAATTAAAAATATTGCCGTTAAAGAGAGCGCCCACAATCAGGGCTACGGCAAGCAACTGATTAATCAGGCCAAAAGCTTCGCCAGGCAGTAGGGCTACCCGACTTTAATGGTGGGAACCGGCAATTCAGGTATTGGCGGCTTTGCTTTTTACCAGAAAGCCGGGTTCCGGTTCAAGTCGGTCATACGTGATTTTTTCGTCATAAACTACAAAGAGCCGATTTTTGAAAACGGTCTGCAATGCCGGGATAAGGTTATCCTCGACCAGGAACTGAATTAACCTTGCCCGATATTAAGAAACCGGCTGGCTATTGAAGTATAGCTGGCCGGTCCTTTTAATTAGCTCCGCGAAGAATTTTTGAGCAAGTCGCCCGCAATTATCATGCGCTGGACCTCACTGGTTCCCTCGTAAATCCGCAAAATACGGACATCCCGGTAGCCTCGTTCAATCGGTGAATCGTGCATATAGGCCATGCCTCCGTGAATCTGGACGGCCTGGTCAGCGATTCGTCCGGCCATTTCGCTGGCATAAACCTTTACCATAGCCGCTTCGTGACTGGCCCGCAGACCCTGGTCCAGCTTCCAGGCCGCATGGTAAACCATCAAACGGGCTGCGTGAATTTCAACCTCCATATCGGCCAGCATCCACTGAATAGCCTGGTTCTCGCCAATGGCCTTGCCGAACTGGTGGCGCTCCTGGGCGTGCTTGACCGAAGCGTCCAGCATGGCCTGCGCTCCACCAACCGCACCGGCTGCCAGGCTGACCCGGCCACCATCCAGGGCTTTCATAGCGGTATAGAAGCCGGTCCCCTCCGGTCCCAGCCGGTTTTCTTCTAATACTTCCATATCCTCGAAGAAAAGAGGGCAGGTATGGCTGCCGTGCAAGCCCATTTTGCGGTCTACCTTGCCGTAATCCAGGCCGGGTGTACCTTTCTCGACAATAAAGGCGCTGATGCCGCGCGGCCCCAGGGTTTTATCGGTCGAAGCATAGACCGTGATAACATCAGCGTAAGGCCCGTTGGTAATCCAGATTTTCTGGCCGTTGATGATGTAGCGGTCGCCTTTTTTAACGGCGGTAGTCCGAATACTGGCCGCGTCCGACCCGCTGCCCGGCTCGGTCAGGCCGAAAGCCCCCAGCATTTTACCCTCGGCCATCGGGCGGAGATATTTCTCTTTTTGCTGCGCGTTGCCACCCAGGGCAATTGTGCCGCCAGCAATAGAAGTATGCGCTCCCAGGATATTGCTGTAAGCCGCGTTAGCCCGGCCTATTTCCTCCAGGGCCACACAGTAGCCCAGATAACCCACGCCCATCCCGCCGTATTCTTCCGGGAAAGGCAGACCAAAATAACCCAGTTCCTTCATCTGGTTCAGGACGTTATCGGGAATTTTATCCTCGTCCTCGACCTGCTGGCTGACCGGAATAAGTTCTTTATCAACAAATTCCCTGATAGACTTCTTGAGGTCAATCAGTTCTTCCGGTAGTTGGAAATCCATATATTTAACTCCTTCTAACACTGAGAAAGTTATTTATTTTCGACTTTCGCTTTTGAGCCTGAAAACACCTGATTTATTCACAAGTTAGGCTCAGAACAATTGCGCCAGGCGAAAGTCCTATTATTGAGAAAAAGGTAAAAAACATGGGCTAAAAAGATAGGTCTGGCCCAAGAAGGAAGCCTGACAAATCCTCGCTGATTAGTTTCAGGTCCAGCAAATATAAATCAGGAGCTAGAAACTGTCTAGCTCCTGGCGATGCAAAGGTGATTCTTAGCTAAGAGTTAACGTGGCTAACTGTTCCTCGGAACGAGCGCCAAACTTCTTGCGTAAGAAGCGAGCCAGGTCGCGCTGGGTTTCAATCGGCTCTTTCGCCATTAACTCGTAGCACTTCAAGACGCGCTTTTCCATAACCTTCATGGATTCAGGGGTGACGTAGCGGTCAATCATCGGCGCGAAATAGCCGGGGTCAGGCAACTGGTCCATTATGGAAGGCTCGGTAATATTCGTGGGGTGACGGTACTGGCCGCGCAACATCCACAGCGTCATTTTGCCGATATTCTCCAGGCTGGCCGGGTCGCTCTCGACCGCTTCCTTGAGGAAAGCAAAGTAGCAACCGGCGTGCCGCCATTCGTCCTGGGCCATCAGTTCAAGAATCTGACGCAAGACCGGCTCGCCGACCGGGTTATCTTTAGCTCCGGGCGCAATTCCGGCAAAAGCTCCGTACCACAGGCCCAGGCGCTGTTCGCCCAGGAAGTGCATAGTCAGGGTTTCGATCCAGGGAGCAGTCTCGAAGGTTATATTAATTTTCGCCATCTCCTCCTCGACCATATCAACCCCGTTGGCGTTCAGCCATTTTTCCAGGGCCAGGCTATGTTTGCCCTCTTCAAAAGCCCAGACCGAAACAAAGCGCTGGAAATCAATGTCGTGGCTGAAGTCGCGCATAAACATGCTGGTGGCCGGGATAGAGCCTACCTCGGTCAGGCAGACATGCTTGATTTCATGAAGCAGGTTTTCATCAACTTTGCTTTTGTCAATCTTTGAAAAGTCGATAGAGCTAAAATCCCACCGCGCCCGCTCAAGACGTTCATATAAGCTAGGAAATAACACTTCTTTACTCCAATCTCCTCAATTCGCCGGTAAGTCTACATTTTACCGGCTACTTATGATTTTTCACCATTGAAACTGCTAAAGTCTGTTTGTGAGCCTCGACTCAACCAGCTAAACTGCCAGTTCCTAACAAAGGACAGCACAGATAAAAATTCCAAATACCCGGTAATTACTCTTTTTCAATAATGGTTTCAAAGGCTTGCAAATGTAATTCAATCCGGCGAGCCGCCAGTTTGCCATTGCGAGTCTTCAAAGCCAGCAGGATGCCTTCAGCCGATTTAAGACCAATCTGACGCTGCTCCAGGCTCAAACCCACCTGGGTCGTCCTGGCCGAAATTAGTTCTCCCACCGAAGTAGTGTAAAGTCTTAAAACATCGTTATGGGCTGCTGCAAATACTTTCAAGTGAAAAGCAAGCTGCTGCCGCACATAAGCGGTGGTGTCGTCCAGGTTCAGTCGCATTTGCTGGATGATATTTTCCAACTCGGCCATTTCTTCGGATGTAACCCTTTCGGCGGCCAGGTTAGCGCAAAGCGGTTCCAGCAACCGGCGCGCTTCCAGCAAAACGCTGAAAGGAGTGTCTTCAAGCTGCAAGAGCAAAGAAAGGGAACGGGTTAAGTTGGCCGAACCCGGCCTTTTAACCAGGATACCACCTTTGGGGCCGGTCCTGGTGGAGATTAATCCTTCCACTTCTAGTATGCGTAAAGCTTCCCTCAAAGTTGACCGGCTGACCCCTAACTGGGCAACCAGTTCTTTCTCGGAAGGAAGATTGGCCCCTTCGTGTACCACGCCATCCACTATTAGTGAACGCAATTTATCGGCCACTAATTCGCTGGCCCGTGGCACTTTAAGGGTATCCAGCCGCATGACCGACTTTTCCCGTTTTTGTTGCCCGTTATCCCTGGTTGTCACCTTACCAGCGGCAGCCAGAGCGTAATATGGTGTACTCAAGGTTTACTTTCCGTGTCCCTTCTCACAATCATAATCCAAAATTGCCCTGACCACGCCAGACCCTTTTGCCTATTAGGGTAAAAAGTTTATTTGTCTGACAAATGTAATAAACCCATTATATACGATATTCTGGCAGAGTCAAATTAGTTTTTGGTTAATTTGAACCAAATAGAGTTGTATAATAAGCCAATAGGATTGGTGTTGCGTTATTAACGAGGAAAGCGGCCAGACTCCTATATGTGCCTTATTTCAACCAGCGCCTTCCTTTATAACTGTAGATACTATATAGTAGGTGCAATTAGTAACCAGTACACGATGTTGAAAATAACGAGAGGAAATCCAAGTGATAGAAATAGAAGCAATTGACCTGTTCATAGATAGTGACCCTGAGGCGGGGGACGAGGACGAAGGAGAAAGCCTTATTTCCCTGCGTGTGCCATCCGACCGGGAGTTTAGCCGCCAGATTAAAGAGCTTGGCGCAAAATGGGACGATACGGCCAAAGAGTGGCGTATGGTGGGTAATGAGAAGACTATCAAACAAATTAGCGCGTTATGTAAAACCGTTTTCCCCCAACTGCCGCGCCGACGCAACCGACTGATCGCGGCCCATGTTTCTACAGACGAGGGTAACTCCTGGCCGGGTGGCGCAGGGAAAGAAACCGATTCACGTGAGGTAGAACTTATAGTGCGCGTGGAGTTTGTGGTTAACCGCACCATCAAAACCTACCGGCGCGGCCAGAACCTGAATTGGGTTCGAGAGTTCCGGGAAGTGGTAGAGCTGCCGGTGGCAGCAGCAAGCCCATCAGACTCCGCCAATAAGCCGGTAGAAACGAGCGATAATACCAACGACATTCAAAGCCAATATGCAAACCGCTTGCAGTCTGAAATTCGAGAGCTGGAACGCTCGGCTACCGAAGCTTTTGAGGCGCTCCTGGTCGGTAGAAAAGAGGCGGTCGCGGCGGTCCTGAAAGAGGCTGGTATAGAACAGGTCTAACTATGACGGAATACGCGAGGTTGCGTTAATAGGGAAATTAGCCTTACTTACTATTGCAACCATTGTGAGCAGAGATGGCTATTTCAGAGGGTCAGCCTCAGAAAGTAACGGGTTGTGGGGGAGTACTGGAAAAGTCTTTTCTTACCAGGAATTTGCTATCAGGAAGCGTAATAATTAGCTAATATTGATATTTCCTACTATACCAACCGCTTAATTTGAAGTACTATGCTAATAGTCTTTATACGTTTTCCTAACCCTGGCAAACTGGAGAAGTTTCATGGACTTACCTACTCCACCCAATTATATAGCCCAATACCCGGTCCGCCCGAAAACTTCTAAGGTTGCCTGGTTTATTCTTTTTTTTCTAGTCGGGGATATGGTTATCCTGTTGATTATTCTGAACTGGTTGGTATCGCACCCCCAGCAAACTCTTACCTATCAACTACCCAGTCTTTCGCCTGTTCCGTCCGCAACCGCCGACTTTGCAAAACTTAACCCACCTATCCCCACTGTAACGCCCGTGCCTACTAATCCACATACGCCACGCCCAACCGCGACCATCCAGCCGACTGTCACTCCACAACCGACCCCTACTGTCGAGCCAATCCAGTTATTGATTAACCCCGATTTTGAACAAAGCTGGAATGTTGGTTGGAAACAGGCTACCGGAGAGGATTTAGGGGGCCGGAATGATATAAAAATATTACAATATCCGGCCATTAATACGAACGCATTGGGTTTGGACCATACCGGGCAGACTTTTACTTCAATTTATCAGCTAGTAAAGGTGAAAAATCTCCGGTTAAAATTTTCGGGTCAGGTGGCGGCTTATACTTCGACCAACGGGTTTTGGGCAGATACCAGCGGTCTGGCCGGACTGGGCTTGAATTTTTACTATAACGATGGAAATCCGGCTCAACCGGCGGCCAGTTTGTTATATGCAACCGGCAGTAAATTTGAAGCGGGCCGGGCTTTTGGGCTGTATCCTTTAAATGTTGCCGCCAAACGCGGTGCGGTGGCGGCGCGGGCTTTCGATACACGCGGCCAGACCATTAATATTGCCAATCTGCAAAGTGAAGTCCAGCGCTACTTGCCCGGTCTGGAAATTGACCGAGTAAGCGCAGTAGCCCTGGTAGTGTTTGCCGGGGGAAGCGAAAAGTGTAAGGAAACCGAATGTATTTCCAGGCTCTATGCCGGAAGTTTCAAATTACAAACCCTAATATCTTAAACCGAGTTAGATTTAGCCGGGTCTGTGCGAGTAATTGCCCGGCCAGATTAGCTAATCGCTACCGGCCAAATCCCTTTTACTTGCATTATAGGGCTATGTAGCCTATCAAATTTTTGATTAGTCGGCTGATCATTATGCTGGTCAGAATCTTGCATATTCCTGAAATTAAAGAAGTTTTTTCATGTAAATGTAATAATATATTAAACACGTGAGTTTACCTTTATAATTTCCAACGCCATCTATTTAATGATAATTCTTTAAGGGTGTCCGATGACAGATTTTTCTTTTTCTCCGGTTGAACAATCAAAAGTAGTTTCCTACAATCGGTTCTTCTCCGCTCTATATACTGCCTGAAAGAACTTTTAGCCGGTTAACTTCTCTGGCGGCCCAACTTTTTAAAGTTCCTTTTACGTTCATTAGCCTGGTAGACCAGGAGCGGCCTTATATCAAAACCTCGGAGGGTTTAGCCGCCTGGCAGGCGGAAGCAGCCCTGGCGTTTTGCGCCGATTTGCCGGGTTCGCCGGAAATAATGCTTGTGCCGGATACTTTAGAGGACGAACGCTTTAAGGCTAATCCGCTGGTAACGCAGGCTCCTTTTATTCGCTTCTTCGCCGGGATTGCCCTACGAACTGAGGCTGGCCTCAATTTAGGCTCTTTATGCCTGTTTGACCAACAACCTCGCGGCTTTACCCAGGCGCAACAGGACCAGTTAATTGATCTGATTGGACTGGTTATGGAACTTCTGGAGGCAGTTTTGCCAATCCAGGACAATACCGGAGATATTACAGGGCGCATAGACCCCAACGAAGCCTGTGAAAAGAGCCGGGAGCAATACCGCACATTAGCCAGGAATATTCCTGATTCAGTGGTATATATGTTCGACCAGGATTTTCGCTATATCCTGGCAGAAGGCTCTATCTTGAGCCGGGAGCAGGTAGGATTTTCAAAAGAAGACCTGGAGGGCAAAACCATCTGGGAAGTACTGCCCCCGGATAATGCCAAAGAACTGGCCCTGGTATATCAAAAAGCCCTGGATGGGCAGGAAACTATTTTTTAAAGAACTTACGCTAATCATACTTATCTCGTTCATGCCCTGCCCGCTAAAAACGAAAAAGGTGAAATTTATTCCGGCCTTATATTAACCCAGGATATCTCCGAACGTAAAGAGGTAGAAGAACGCCTGCAAGCCAGTGAGGCCAGCTATTAGGAACTTTATATGACCGCCAGCCGCCAAACCCAGGAGTTAGCCCTGCTACATAAGGTTAGAAATACTCTTTACGGGCAAATGGATTTGCCCTATCTCTTTAAAACTGTAGTAGAAGAAACCTCGCGAGAACTGGGTTATACGAGTGTTTTACTCTCATTAAGGCATGGGGATATGTTAAAGATAAATAATCAAATTGGCTATCCGCTCGACTTTTCAGAACAGCCTATCACCGTAGGAGTCAGCGGGAGAGTAGTTCGGACCGGTCAGGCCGCCTTTGTACCAGATTCAAGAATGGACCCTGATTTTATTGGGAACAAAGACGACTCTGTTTCGATGATTTCTATACCGCTGTTTGACCAGTAGCAGGTAGTTGGAACCTTAAATGTGCTGGGTTCCGACACTAAAATTCTGACCGAGGCGGATTTCCACTTGCTGGAAGCGCTGGGCGAATATGTTAGCCTGGCTATTCATCGCTCTCGTCTTTATACCCAGATTAGCGAAAAAGAAGAACGGCTTCAAACCGTAATCAGGAACGCTCCGGTTATTTTGTATACCATAGATCCGCAAGGAATCTTCACTTTATCGGAAGGGAAAGGGTTGCAGGTTTTGGGTATGCAGCCAGGCGAGGTAGTTGGCCGGTCAGTCTTTGAGGTCTTCAGCCACGATCCCGCGCTGCATAATGACATCAAGCAAGCTTTAGCCGGGGAAACTATTAGCACTCTTTTAGAAGAAGCGGGATTAACCTTCGAGGCGTACTATACGCCGGTTAAAAACGAAAAGGGCGAATTAACTTCAATTATTGGTCTGAGTGTTAACATTACTGAGAAAAAAGCGGTCGAAAAAGCCTTGAAAGCGGAAAGGGACTTCGCTTTACAGGTTATGCGTAATATGGGCCAGGGCTTAACGGTGCTTAAACCCGATTTTACTATTGATTTTGCTAACCCGGCCTTCGCTAAAATGGGCGGCTATTCGCTTGAGGAAGTCATTGGAAAGACTCCATTTGATTTAATGCCACCCAACCTTCATTCGTCGGCAGCCGAAATTCCTTTGAAAAAGCTGCGCGAACAGAGCAGCGCTTTTGAAATTGATCTGATGCGGAAGGACGGCACTTTATTTTATGCCCATATTTCCACCGAGCCAATTTACCAGGAGGGAGAATTGGCCGGAATTGTGGGGGGGTTTTCTGATTTAACCGAGCAGAAAAGGGTTGAGCAGCAACTACGGCGGGCTTTACAAAAAGAAAAAGAGCTGAGCGAAATGAAAAACCAGCTTATAACAACCGCTTCCCAGGAATTTCGGACCCCTTTAAGCGCTATTATTAGCTCGACCGAGTTACTGGAATATTATAACCATAAATATAGTGAGGAAAAGAAAAGCGAAATCCTGGGCCGGATTAGCCAATCAGCTAACAAATTAACCAGTTTAGTTGAAGATATATTGATTTATAACCGGGCCGAAGGTGGAAAATTAGACTTTAACCGGTCCAGACTGGACCTGACCGTTTTCTGCCGGAACCAGATAGAGAACTTTCAGTTAATTGCCGGTGACACCAAAACGATTCGGTTTGTGGAGATAGGGCCCGGGCAGGAAGCCTACCTGGATGAGAAACTATTAAACTACATTTTAACTAACCTGCTTTCTAACGCAATAAAATACTCTCTCCCTGGTGGGCAGGTGCAATTAGAGGTGGAATGGCAGCCGGACCAGCTTGTTCTGCGGGTCAGGGATGATGGCATCGGTATTCCCCTCAAGGAACCAGGCCAACTTATTTGAACCCTTTCAGCGGGCCAGTAATGTCGGTACAATCAGTGGAACCGGGTTTGGCCTGGCAATTGTCAAGCGCAGCATGTTGGCCCATAACGGCTATATAAGAGTAGAAAGTACTGAAGGCCACGGCACTACTTTCACCGTAACGCTGCCTCTAAAAGACGCAAGTACCGAAGATAGACTTTTTGCAACCGGGCAGCGGTCTTTTCTGTCACCCGGCCAGGATGACCATATGGAAAGTGAAGCCGACCAGCGCTGGTTGCTGGAACAGGCTATTGAAACCAGCAGCAGCGGGTTTATCATAAGCGACCCACGGCAGGAAGATAATCCGATTGTTTATACCAGCAAGGGGTTCAAGCGGTTAACCGGCTTTCTGAGCGAAGAAGTAGTGGGCAAGAGTGGTCGGTTCCTGGAAGGTGAAGACCAGGACCAACCGGCCTTGAAGGAGCTATACCAGGCCATATCAGAGGAACGCGAGTGCCGGGTGGTATTGCGAAACTACCATAAAGACGGCCACCTGCTATGGATTGAGTTGCAGCTATCCCCGATAAGGAGCCGGGCCGGTAAAGTCCTCTATTTTGTGGGAATTCAAAATGATGTCAGCGACCGGATCAGGGCAGCGGCAGCTTTGCACCAGAGTGAGCAAAAATTCAAAGCCCTGGTAGAAAACTCGCCGGACGTGATAGCCCGCTTTGACCGCAATGGCCGCTATCTTTACGTTAACCCTACTTTTGAAAAGCTTCTGGGCGGAAATACTTCCAGGGAACAGATAACCGGCAGAACCATTGCCGAAGTAGAATTTTCAGACAAACGACAGACAAGTTTTAAAGATCACTTGAAAAAGATGTTTGAAACAGGCGAAGACACCAGTTTTGAATTTACCCTCAAATTACCGGGCCAAGAAACTGAATATTTCCAGGTACGCCTTGTGCCGGAGTTCAGTTCCGATGGCAAAGAAGTTATCTCGGTCCTGGCTATTGGCCGGAATATTACCGAACTCAAGCAGACCCATGAGGCTCCACTGGTGGCTCCGTCAGAACCGGGGAATTCAAACACCGAACCGTAAAAACGCTTAATGCCAGGTACAAAAAAACTATAACTTTGCAACTCTTATCTATTTTTAGGGCAATTGCTCGGCGATTTCGCCGTAAAGGTCAGGACGGCGGTCCCGGTAGAACTGCCAGGTATCGCGCACCTCTTTTATCAAATCGAGGTCAAGGTCGGCCACCAGCACTTCTTCCTCTTTGTCGCTGGCCCTGGCGATATAGGCTCCACGCGGATTGCAGAAGTAGCTTGAACCGTAATACTCCTGCTTGCCAAATTCAGGCTCTACCCCCACCCGGTTGATGGTCCCGACAAAGAAACCGTTGGCGATGGCATGGCTGCGCTGCTCGAGACATCCCATAGGTGATCGGATAAGCCCCTGGCCGTGGCAGAGGGAATATAGACGATTTCCGCGCCATGCAGACCCAGGATACGCGGCCCCTCCGGGAAGTGGCGGTCGTAACAAATATAAACCCCAACTTTGCCGTACTGGGTCTGGAAGACCGGATAGCCCAGGTTGCCCGGTTTGAAATAAAACTTCTCCCAGAAGCCGGGTAAGTGCGGGATAGGGGTCTTGCGGTAAATGCCTTTAATAGTGCCATCGGCATCAATTACGGCGGCGGTATTATAGTAAGTGCTAATCCCGACCACTTCGTAAATCGGCACAATCAGTACCATTGAGTACTTCTTGGCAAGCTCGCACATCAGGTCGGTGGTGGGGCCAGGGATAGTCTCGGCGGTATCGTACCACTTACGGTCCTGAACCTGGCAAAAGTACGGCCCGAAGAAGATTTCCTACAAACAGGTGATTTGCGCTCCCTGGCGGGCCGCTTACTCAATATACTTGACGTGCTTCTCAATCATGGCCTTTTTATCGCCCTCGGCCCGCGTTTGGATCAGGGCGCTGCGAACAATTCCCGACATAATTTTCTCCTTTCCTGGGACAAATCCAGCTCTATAATTTCCGGTATAAAATTAGCTGGCGGCAGCAGCTTCATCTGCAATCGAAAGCACTTCGTCCACGGCCCGC
>JAYSYV010000547.1:0-1688 GCA_043727245.1 Chloroflexota bacterium
AGACCATTCTTTTCTGGGGGCCAGCCCTACTAAAAATGGCAAGATAAGTTATACTGAAACCAACCAAAATCTTTAAGTTTCAGCAGGACTATTTGCCATGATCCCGTCACCAGAAAGTGAAAATCTACCGTTGCCTGGACAGGCATCGGTTCAAATTTACCAGTTCCACGTTTTATTACTCACTATCAGCCCGGCTATCTGGCGGCGCTTTCTTATCCGCAGCGATAGTTCCATCGCTGATCTCCATCATATTCTTCAAATTGTGATGGGTTGGGATGACGAGCATCTTCACCAGTTTTCTATTCACGGTAGACATTTCGGAGTTGAACATATTGGCGGCATCGACTTTACCACCGATCCAAAGAAAATCTATCTGCGCGATTTCAAATTTCGGCTCGGGGAACGCTTCCTTTACGAATATGACTTTAATGATTACTGGCAGCTTCAAATTCGTCTGGAACAGATCCTCCCCTTTAATCCGGCTAAAACTTATCCGTTTTGTATTGGTGGTGCAAGAAAAACTCCCGATGAGGACTGCGGTGGTCCTCAACGATTTATGGAACAAGAAGTCAAGCAGGAGTTAGCCTTATGGGATAAGAAATTCCGTCTGGCCGACATCATGTCTAATCTTATGCCCACCCTTATCGATGAAACTGCCAGTATCCGAGCGGCGGTCGAACCGTACCGGGCCGAACTCACTTCAATATTACAAGAGATTGAAGAGGCTAAATTCAATCGGTTCACCATAAACCAGCGTCTCAAATTATATGCCTCAGGGGAGGTGGATTGGCACTGGAAGGAACTTGAAAAACAAAAACCAAAGACATATAAAAAGAACGTGAGCGCGAAGAAGGCCAGCAAATGAAAATAACAATTCAAATCGTACTTGAAAACCAGGACCGGGATGGGGAAGCGCCTATCATTGAAGAAATCTTCAGCTTTGAGCGAACCACGGAGGACGACAAACTTGCCCCTGAAAGCCTGGGTTTAAGCCTTGATGAAGCCAAATCTTTATTAGCCGGTGTCCAGAAAAAGCTGGTCAGTAAACAGGTGACGAATTTCTTATCTGGGCACCTGGATTGCCCGCAATGCCAGAAGGCTTATGTGTACAAGGGCCGGCATAAGATTTCTTTTAGCACCTTGTTTGGCAAATTGAAGCTGGATAGCCCTCGTTTCTACACTTGTGAATGCCAGCGTGAACGTGAACCGGAGAACCGCCCTGAAAAGAACGCGCAAAGGAAGAGTTTTAGCCCTTTGGCTGAGTTGCTACCGGAACATACCGCCCCGGAATTTACCTATCTGCAAACCAAATGGGCCGCTTTGATGAGTTACGATTTAACTTCCCAGCTTTTAAAAGAAGTGCTGCCTTTGGATAAACCTATCAGCACCTCGGTTCTCGCAAAGAAAGTGAAGCAGGTCGCAGTTCGTTCAGACAGCGAACTGGGTGAGGAAAAACCGATATTTATTGAAGGCTGTCAGGCTGAATGGGAGGCTTTACCGCCACCAGCCCCACCGCTTACGGTCGGAGTGGACGGCGGATATGTGCGTGGCCGGGAAGGAAAGGACCGCAGATTTGGCAATTTCGAGGTGATAGTCGGCAAAAGTATGCCGGCTCCAGGTCAGGGACCAAATAAGCGGTTTGGTTATGTGAGTTGTTATGATACTAAACCCAAAAGACGGTTGTTTGA
>JAYSYV010000548.1:0-1686 GCA_043727245.1 Chloroflexota bacterium
GAGACGTGGGCCGCCTGAAAAGCTTCTTCAATATTCTGAGGCATTTCCCCGGCCAGGAGTTTGGCTGCAAACAGGGCCTGCCCAGCCATCGCTTCGGTAACTTCTTCCCATTGCCGGTCGGTTAGCGGCGGCAAACCGATTTCAACCTTGTAAGGCCGGGGTTGCGAACCCTGCACTTTAGCCTTGACTGTGCCGGGTTCAACATCGAGCGAGATAACCTGGCCTTTGCGGGCATAGGAACGGCCCCGCGTCAGCCGCGTACCCATACCGAAGGATTCCAGGGTGCCGAGCCAGCGCTTTGACCACCAGGTTTCGCCAATCACGCCTCGTTCACTTTTTACTTTCAGGCCGTTCTTGACCTCGCGGGGTACGCTTGGCTCATAGTAAGGCCCGTCGTCCCAACCGCCCCAGCTTTTACGCGGCATAATTTCCTACCTGTCCCTTTTACAAATATCTGGCCCGGTTGAACCGGCCTTTCTAATCTCCAACTGCCGTTCTATCCAGGGCGAAAAGCTGGCGGAGTTCTTTATTACTCATTTCTGTGACCCAGTTCTCGCTCTGGCCCACGATACTTTCGGCCAGGCTCTTCTTTTGCTCGATCATAGTGTCAATGCGTTCTTCCACGGTGCCGATACAAACAAACTTGTGGACCTGGACATTCTTTTGCTGGCCGATACGGAAGGCCCGGTCGGTGGCCTGGTTTTCGACGGCTGGATTCCACCAGCGGTCGAAGTGAAAGACGTGGCTGGCGGCGGTCAGGTTAATGCCCACCCCACCGGCTTTGAGCGAAAGCAGAAAGATTGGCGGGCTACCTGGCCGGGTATCCTGAAACCGCTGGACCATTTCATCCCTTAACTTGCGGGAGGTGCCGCCGTGCAGGAAAAGCACCTCCCGGTTCAGCTTTTGTTGCAGGTAAGGTTTGAGCATGGTCCCTATTTCGCTGAACTGGCTGAAGATCAGGGCTTTGTCACCTTCCTCTAAAGCTTCTTCGAGCATTTCTTCCAGCCGGGCTAACTTACCCGACCGGTCGGCCAGTTCGCTTTTGTCACCCATAAAGTGAGCCGGGTGGTTGCAGACCTGCTTGAGTTTGAGCAGGGTCGCCAGTATCAGGCCCCGCCGCTGGATACCGCTTTCCTCGGCTTCTTCAATCTGGGCCAGCATATCCTTGACCACTGCCTCATAAAGGCTGGCCTGTTCCCTGGTCAGGTTGCACCAGACCTTCATTTCCATTTTATCCGGCAAATCCTGGATGATACTTTTATCGGTTTTCAGGCGGCGGAGTACAAAGGGTTGGATCAGCTTTTTAAGCTGCTCGGAACGCTCTTTATCGTGATATTTCTCAATAGGCGTGCTGTAACGGGTGCGAAATTCGGTAGCCGTGCCCAGGTAGCCCGGATTAAGGAAATGCATGATCGACCATAGCTCACTCAGGCGGTTTTCGACCGGTGTCCCGGTCAGGGCTACCCGGTAGCGGGCTTGCAGGCGGCGGACAGCCTGGGTCTGCTTGGCCGCCTGGTTTTTAATATTCTGAGCTTCGTCCAGGGCTATCCGTTCCCACTCGATGCCGCTCAACTCTTTCTCGTCACGCGTTAAAAGAGCATATGTGGTCAGCACTATGTCAGCCTTTGCTACCTGTTCCTCAAATTCCGACCCACTCACCCGCTGGTTGCCGTGATGTACCATCAG
>JAYSYV010000549.1:0-1684 GCA_043727245.1 Chloroflexota bacterium
GATACTATGGACAGGTTGGTTAAACGCATGCGCCGGAAGTGTTCGGCCAGTAAGGGGATAGCCCGCAGGTGGTCCACCGGCACATTGAAAAAGCCTTCGATAGCCGGGGCATGCAGGTCCACGGTTAATACCCGGTCGGCCCCGGCTACTTCCAGAAATTGGGCCAGGAGTTTGGCGCTGATAGGCTCGCGACCGGTCATTTTCTTTTCCTGGCGGGCGTAGGCGTAATAGGGAATAACCGCCGTTATCCGCCCGGCGCTGCTGCCTCGCGCCGCCTGAATCATCAGGGCCATTTCCATGATATGGTGGTTGACCGGATGACAGAGCGATTGGACAATAAAAATGTCGCCGCCGCGTACATTTTCCTCGAAACGTATTCGGCTCTCCCCATTTTTAAATGTGCTGACAATCGCCCGGCCCATTGGTAGATTGAGTTGTTGGGCAATTTCCTCGGCTAAAGCCCGGTTGCCGTTTCCGCTAAAAATCTGAAGCCTACCGTCCATAAACCTCCTTAAGTTAAAATTGAGCCTGACCTAAGCTAATTTTGGGGTTCCCTGCCAGGTTCCGCACAACTTTTAAGGATTGGATACCCCACCCGGTTCGTTTAGAGTTGGTTCTAGTGGCTTCATTGCCTTGCGCCTGATGGGCCGGGCCGGAATACCAACTACGGTTACTCCCGGCTCGACATCTTTGGTTACAACTGAACCGGCCCCCGTCCGGGCTTCATCGCCCAGCGTCACCGGCGCTCTCAGAATGGTATCACAGCCCAGGAAAACCCGCGCCCCGATAACCGTTTTATTTTTATTTACACCATCATAATTGGCTGTAATCGTCCCGGCCCCCACGTTCACATTCGGCCCGGTGGTCGTATCGCCCAGGAAGCTAAAATGCGATTGCTTGCTGCCAGTCCCGACCCGGCTGCGGCTGACCTCGGCAAAATTACCCAGGTAAACCTTCGATTCCAGGTAGCTGCCCGGTCGTATCCGGCTGAAAGGCCCGATGCTAACCTCGTCTTCCAGGGTACTTTGCTGGATAATCGAGGCCAGTACCTGGCAATTATCGCCGACCTGGGCATCTTCCAGGATAGAGTTCGGTCCAATGTGGCAGTCCTGCCCGATCAGGCATTTGCCGCGCAGGTGAGTATTCGGCTCGATAATAGTATCCTGGCCTATCTGGGTTTCGGCGCTGATATAGGTCGAGGCCGGGTCCACGATGGTCACTCCTTGCAACATCAGGTCGTGCAACACCCGGTTTCTGAAAATATCGCTGACCTGGGCCAATTGAACCCGGTCGTTGATGCCAAGAATATCATCGGCTTCTACCGGGACCGGTTCGACCGGGTGGCCGCTTTCTTCGGCAGCGAAACCGGGTAAATCGGTCAGGTAATATTCGCCTTTGGGACTCTTTTTGAGGCGGGCCAGGGCCGGCCAGACCCATTTACCCTCGAAAACATACACGCCGGGGTTAAACTCCTTGATGCTCTTTTGCTCCGGCGTTAAATCGGGTTCTTCGATAATGGCCTGAAAGCGGCCCGTCACCGGTTCGCGGATAATCCGGCCATAACCGGTCGGGTCGTTAGCCAGGGAAGTTGCCAGTGTCACCAGCGGTTTAGTTTCAAAATGAGCGGTAATAAGTTTTTGGAGGGTTTGAGGAGTCAGGAGAGGGTTGTCGCCATAGGCCAGCA
>JAYSYV010000550.1:0-1683 GCA_043727245.1 Chloroflexota bacterium
ACTCCCTTTGAACCTGGACCAGATGCGGATTGGCCGCCACCCTGAAAATCATATCGTGTTAAACGATAAACAGGCCAGCCGGATGCACGCCCTATTGACTCGCCAGAGCGGCACTTATCTACTTTCGGACCAGCAGACCTCTAACGGCACTTTCGTTAACGGCCAGAAAATTCAAAATTATACTCTCAAAGATGGCGACCGGGTGAAAATCGGCTCCAGCGAGTTTGTTTTCAGGAGCAGTTAAATTGACAAGGGGTTTTCTGCCTGGATTTGCCAGTTTGCGGTGGCTTTAACGCGCCGGGATTTCGTGCTATAATTTTAACGCGAAAGAATAAATCGCCTGGAAAGTTTTTAAGAATGTTCAGCTATTTAGCCCGTCCGCCCTGCTAAAATCTAAGGGCTTCCTCCACACCTTCCCGGACCTACTCTCCCCCTAGTAGGTATTTTTTTCTATTCCCCTTAAAATCACATTCTCTACCGGATGACCTGGATGGCACTTGACGCTACTATTTTGCGTGCGTCAAAAACCGCCCTTGCGCCCGTGGTCCTCCTTTTCTGTTCTTTTTTCAACCAAACGGCTAACTGAAGAAAGAACAGAAAATGGAATATATTTGTGGTAAACAAACCGGCCAGATGGACGGTTTAACTCTGGCGGCCCGTCTGGCTGGTTACAGCGAGGTGAGGCTTGACCTGGGTACGGGCGATGGCCGTTACGTCGAACAGCTTGCCCGGCAAAACAAGCAGCAGTTTGTTATTGGAATTGATGCCTGCCGCGAAAACCTGACTCAGGCTTCAAAAAGGGTTTCCGGCAACACGCTATTTTTGATTGCCAACGGCGAAACTTTACCGGCTGAACTGCGCGGTATAGCCAGCTTTATTACGCTCAATTTCCCCTGGGGCAGCCTTTTAGAGGGTCTTTTTGAATCAGAATCCCGGCTAATCACCGGCTTACTGATGGTGGCAAAAGAAGATGCCAGGCTGGAATTGAGGCTGAACGAAAGTGCGATTCGCCAGGCTGGTCGAACCCTCGAATCCGCCTGCGAGCAGGTAGTTACGGCCCTGGAAAGGGGCGGGTTTGCGCTAGATTCGGTCCAAAGATTGCATGTAGCTAGCTTGCGGAGCTTTCCTTCCAGTTGGGCCAGGCGGCTGGCTTCTGGTCGGGAAGGGCAGGTGCTTTCTCTTGCTGCTTGCTACCTGGGACAACAGTCAGATAATTTGGCAATACCTGAGATGGCGGATTTACTTGCTGTGTAAGGTAAACCCTCCTGACCTTAATCGGCTAAATTAAGGCAATGCCGTTTTTTTGCCCGTCGCGGAATAAGGGGAAGGCAGTTCGGTTTTGCTTCCCCTCATGCGTTTGCTAACCAGGAAGAGAGGAGCGTGTAAAGATTTGGATTGTCTGTGACGATTCAATTTTAATGTATTATAATTAGGCGGGGCATTTTAATTTATATGAAGGAAAACTATGAGTCATTTACAATTAACAGCGGTTGTTCATAAAGATGACGATATGTATCTAGCGGATTGTCCAGAGGTGGGTACAGTTAGTCAGGGTTATAGCTTTGAAGAAGCCGTTGAAAATCTCAAAGTGGCAACCGAACTATACCTGGAAGAATTTCCTGAAAAGTTTGCTGAACTTTAGTAAACGCGAACGGCCTTCTGCTATAACTACATTTGAAGCCG
>JAYSYV010000551.1:0-5367 GCA_043727245.1 Chloroflexota bacterium
GTTGCCGTTGCGACCTCCCAGCGGCCCGGTTCCCAACCGGCCACCGGGCAGGCCGGTTAGAGAAGGCCGCGCTCCCAGGACCACACGGGTTGAGAAATGTTCGATTTCGCGCTCTCGGTCAATCGCTGGATTAGTAACGACCGCCACGTTTTCTTTGAAAAAGTCGGCCAGGTTGCGCCGCTCCTTATTGAAAGCGGCCAGCGGCCCATCATACCCCAGCGAGCCGATAGACTCGTTAGCCGAGTCGGCCAGGAATTCGATATAGTGCAGGTCATCACCGCTCCAACCCAGGGCCGAGAGCATTATTTCGGTGCGAACCTCGTCAGGGTGAGTGATGTGGATTTCCGGCAAAACTTGCAGGGCTGTTTCGTCACCCGGCAACACTGCCGGGGGCTGGCTGAACTGAATCAGTTTGGCGGTATCTTTGGGAATGACTAGCCGTTCGCTCAACCTTTTCAGGGCTTCCTGCTGCATGCGAGGATAGTTCCAGACCTCGTTTTCCTGCTCGTTGCCGGATAATTTTACATAAACCTTTTCACCGGGGGCCAGCGATTTGGGGTCGGACACTATTTCTTCAATCGTGAAAACACCTTTTTCGCTGCTGAAGAAATAGGCATCTTCCAGTTGGCCCATCCAGAGCGGCCTCAGACCCAGCGCATCCACCGAAAAAACACATTCGTCATCCTGCCGGGCGATAATTCCCGCCGGACCCTGGGCAAACGGCCCAAAAGCCTGGCGTAAAAAAACATACAGATTTTGTAAATCCGGCTCTAGCTGTTTGATTTCGTTTACAATCGGTGGGAAGGCAATTTCCAGGGCTTCCAGCAAACCGTAGCCATATTCGTGGGTCAAAGTTTCGACCAGGCGGCTCAGGTCTTGCGAATCGCTGCCGCCTTCAGGCAGTTTAACGCCCAGCATACGCGACTCCTGCTGCAAGCGGCCAACGGTGTTAATTTCGCCGTTGTGGCCCAGCACCGGGAAGGGTTGAACCCGGAAGAAGCTTGAAACAGTATTGGTACAGTAACGGCTGTGGCCCAGCGTGACCGCCGAGGTCAGAAGGGGATTGCCCAACTCAGGGTAATAGCGGTCCAGGGCTACCGGCGAACCGCGCAGCTTGTAGATGGTCGAGTAAAAGGAAAGTGAGGCGAATTGGAGCGGGAAATTGGTTTCAATCCGCAGGTGCAGGTGGAGCAAGCCCCGGTTTGGGTCGGGCATTTCGTCACCCAGGCGGGTGATTCCGGCAATCTGCCAGAAGGTCGGTTCTTCGGCCTGACCCTGCGGCCCCAATGCGCCGGTTAAGGTTTCGCCCCGCCGGTTGTAGACTACTTTATAGCCGATTCGCTCGAACTCTACCGCAACCTGTTCCATAACCTGTTCGGCCTGGACCCCTCGTTTAATCAGGACGTGGCCCAGCCAGAAGTCGGAGCGCTCGACTAAAGCGCCATCTTCGCCAATACCGGCCAGTTTTTCGCGCCACAAAGAGCGGGGAATATCTATCATAACCCCGCAGCCGTCACCTTCGCCGTTGACCATCCCGGCCCGGTGGCTCATCTTGACCAGGCCGTCCAAAGTGCGGGTGACATTGGCTCGCGTTGGCATCCCCGTTTTGTTCACCACGCTCATCAGGGCGCAGGCATCATGCTCCACCCCAAAAGGGCTAAAGGGTGACTCGCCATCGTTAATCCACTCGCCTACCAGTTCGACCGGCTTTTCCTCTATCCCGGCAAACCAGCTTGCGCCCGACTCTTCTTCAAGGCTCTTAAAATTAGACCGGGTGACTAGCGGCAAACTTCTGCCCTGCCGTTGCTTACTTTCTCCGCTGCCCTCAACACTTGATTTCATTTATCTTCTTCCTCTCCCATCAACAGCCTGATGTCTCCTCTAGTCGGGTGAAGCCGTTATTCTGCCAATCTGTTACTCACCTATGGTAGTAACAGCACTGGAAAACGGGTATACGAATACGAGCCTGTACCCTGGCTTAAAGTGAATTTACCCGTGTATAAACAGGTAACGCCTTAAAACCAGCAGACTACGGTGCTTTCAAAAAGCCTGGGATGACATCTTCTTTGAGGTCAGGACGCGGGGCTTGCTGCTTTGCAAGAGGAAATTATTCAAGAATTTTTTAGTTGTTTAACCGTCTGAAATGAATTAGCCTTTGCCCCAGGACAACTTTGCCCTGGACAGGTTAACCTTCTTCAAAAGTTAATATAGATGAGCGCTGTGTTTGTTTAGTGATAGGCAGAAGGTTGGAGAACCCCTGGAATGGCTAGAAATTTACCGGCTACACTGGTTTGTAAACTTTCTTGGCTTGTGAGAATTATAGGCTCAACTTCATTATCTGTCAATAACCTTTTAGGCCCATTCACAAATTTCGACCCTTATTTTTTGGCATTCTGCCCATAGATTAGTTTTCTTAAAAGCATAAATACTCCTTCTACACTGAGCATTAATAATAATGAAATAAAAAAAGGCTGCCCGGAGGCAGCCATTAATATTGTAATTGAGATTTTCAGGCGGATACTCTACCAAATTGGTAGGTAGCGCGCTGAATGATATGTTTCATGGATAAAAATTGGGCTTCTTTGCTGGTTTCTTGCCAGGGAATATAGTAATCGGCCCCGTTTTTGTAGGCTTCAACGATAGTTTTCAAGCTCTCATCCTGCCCCAACATAACAATTGGCACTTTTTGCTGGCAATACTGCTTGATAAGGTTGCATACCCCAAAGCTATTGACGCTTGAATGGGTAGCATCTAACAAAATCAAGCTATATTCGCTGTAATCAATTTCGCCTACTTGTTCCAGGCTCCGAGTCTCTAGCTCAAAGTTAGTTGTCAATCTACGCAACACCGCTTTTAAGCGTGACGTACCAGAGTTAGGGGTGCTAATAATTAAAATTGTTCTGGGAGCAGCCATAAAAACTTTCTAGAGTGTTAAACCGGGTCTGCGACGTTCTACGCAGCCGAAACTTGGTCAGCCATTGGAAGTAGTGCGGTCCTGTCGAACCCCATGAAGGATTTTTTTGATAGCAACTCGCCGGGTTTCCCCTGGTAGAAGGTAGCCGTCTCAACCTGCTCAAGGACTTCTGCCATTGCTTCATAAAATTGCTGGATAGAACTGGCCGTTACTGAAGTAACCAGGCGGCGTTCTTCATCGTTCAACACGATGGGGGTTTCCCCAAACCGGCGTGCATAACCGCGATTGTAAGCTTCAATAGCTTCCAGTCGGTTTACCATAAATTCCCCACGCAATTGACGATCTATAGCGATTGCAACCGTCAACTGGTCAATTGTAGATTGAGAAATCATTTGCCTGCCTCTACTGAGATGATTAGTTCAAAAATTACCAGGGGGTAAGAGGCCCATCTGCAAGAGGAGTACCATGCACTCCTAAAAGAGTACCTTCTTCAGTGTGAGCTTCCTGGCCATCTTCAACGCTAATCAACCCGATATTGTTTGTTTTCATTATAAAACTCCCGAATTTCCATCTCCCGGCAAAACCATTAAGGGGCCGGTTAATTACCACAAATTATTCATTTTTCTACTCAATTACTCACCCGGTCGGGTGATAATTTGCTCTACAAAAAGAGTATATCAAGCGACTCTCACGAAAAAGTCACCAAAAATTGGGTAGGAGAAATGAAATTTAGGCCAGGTTTAGAAGTAAAGAACGGGTTTCCGGGGATGGTTGCAGGTCGAGTTCTTCCAGGGCTTTCAAGCACTGGGTATACTGGCGCATGGCTTCGGGTTTATTATTGAGCGCCAGCAAGCAGGTTATTTCTGCCCGGTATGCTTCTTCGTTGTAGGCATCTTTGAGCAGGATTTGTTTCCATAAAGGGATGGCCTGGGTGTAGTCTTCGACCGACTGGTAGTATTCAGCCAGTTTTTTTAATCCTTTAAAGTATAATTCCAAAAGACTATGCTGCCGGTCTATTACCCAGTTGGAGTAAAATTGGTCCAGGAAATCGCGCCGGTAAAGCTGTAAAGCGGCGGCTAACCGCTCTGGCTGTAACTCCCGGCTGGCAAGGGCGCTGGATACTTGGGTGGCGAATTCTTTAGCGTCATACCAGACTTCCCCTTGCAAAAAGTAACGCTGCGACTTTAGTTTTAATTCGACCGGGGCGATAACTTTGCGTAATAAAAAGAGGATGTTATGCAGGGTGTGGGTCGCATTAATATCTTCGTTATCTTCAAATAAGGCATCTACCAGATCGTCACGAGTGCAGGAAGGATGCTCAAGCAGGTAAAACAAAGCCTCTCGTGACTTGGCGTTGCGCCAGTTTTTGATTTCTTCACCACCTCGCCAGATGCGCCCGCCATCCAGGGCGTAACTGGTCAGGCCGCCGGTTGAGATTTTTGGCGCGGCCTCCTGCTCGGAGGAACCGGTACTGGTAAACGCCGGGATTGAGCGTTGTTCCAGGTAATTCCCCAACTGAATCTGAGGCGGCATATTTAGATTGGATAAGTGACCGTGGCGGCGGAGAAAGCTTTCTACCAGCGGCGTTATCTTCTTGCTAACGGAGAAATCCATCAGGTGGCTGGCCCATCTTAGTTCAAACGGCAAGAAAGGCTCGAAGCCTAATTCCTCGGCCAGTTCCAGGGCGCGGGTGAAGGTAGCCAGGGCTTTACGCGGTTCGCTCAGGGCTAACCAGTCGGCTGCTTTAATTAAGAGAGTGCTAGCTTCTTCAAGCGGCGAGTTGGAAGTTTCAAAGATAGCCAGGGCTTTGTCGCAGGCTCCGCTTGAACGCCGGTAAGCTTTATGGCTAAATTCGAGCCAGGCCAGGTTGCGATAACTGTATCCAGCCTGGCCTGGCAGTTCATACTGGGCGGCCAGTTCCAGCGTATATTGAATCTGGCTGGCCGCTTCTTCGTAATGCGTTTGCAAAATCAGGTTAGTGGTCTGGTCGTGTAAGATAATCAGTTCCATTTTGCGGACTTGCCCCTGGCGAGCCAGTTGCAACGCTTCCTGGTAGTGGTGCATTGCTTTGCTGTAGCGAGCGGTATCGCGATATATATTAGCCAGGATATTTTGCTGGAATAAGCTTAGATACTGGTCCTTAAGGTCGGTGGTGAAAGTTAAGGCTTCGTGGACCATTTCTTCCGCCGGTTGATAGCGGTGCTGGATGTAATAATTGTTCGCCAGGTTGGTCCGGCTATAAGCTTCCCGGCTGCGATTGCCGCTTTTGATAAATTGTTGGAGCGACCGTTCATAATAAATGGTTGATTTGACCATGCGCCCCTGGTGGTGGTACAGATGCCCGAAATAGGTATCAATCACGGCCATCCTGAACTCGTCACCCAATCCCCGGAAGATTTCAACCGCCTCGCGCAGGTGTTTTTCGGCATCAACTTCCCGGCCATGTTCGATAG
>JAYSYV010000552.1:0-1683 GCA_043727245.1 Chloroflexota bacterium
TTTGACTGTTTCAATCACAAAGGCTTTCAAAGCGGGTAAGCCCTGGGCCGGGGTCAGCATCGCCAGCCGGGTATAGTTCTCGCTCCCCGCTCCTTTAACCAAAACCTGTAAAGTCAGTTTATCCCCCGGCACGATTTGAGTATGAATGACCGCCGGGGTATTGTCGCCGGTGTTGGCCCGGTTGAAAAGAGGGTCTTTTACAATCGAAGGCCGTAGATAGCCAGTCTTATAGCCCTGGGCAACCCCGGCGTTAATGGCTTCGTAAAGGTCGCCCCCGGCCAGGTGAACCTCCTGCCCGATTTTGGCAAAGACAAGGACAAAGCCGGTATCCTGACAGGTCGGCATCTGGACCTGGCGGGCCATCTGCTGGTTCTGATCCAGCAGGGTAAGCACCCGTTTGCCCTGGGCCGAGACTTCGCGGGTCCGAGCTTTGCGCAAAGCCTCTACAAAATCGTCGGGTAGTTCATAATTGGCTTTCTGGCACAACCCGGCCACTACCTCCCGGACCTCACTTACTTCAATCGTGCGCATTTTGAAGTTCCTCCAAAATTTGCGAATTATGCTGCCCGACAGTCGGGGGTGGGTCTAGGCGCTGAGGCAAACCTTGCAACCCAAAAGGGCTGGCTAAAACTTCCAGGCGAGTGCCATCCGGCATTTCAAGTTCGACAAAACGGCCTTGCGCTCGCAACTGGGGATGATTTATTACCCCTTCCAGTTCATTAACCCGGCCAAAGGGTACATCGGCTTTTTCCAGGCGTTCTTCAACCTGGGCTATAGTCAGTTCGCTGAAAATCTCCTCGATTAACGGCTCTAATTCGTGCCGGTTAGCCACTCTTTTTTCATTAGAATCAAACCGAGGCTCAGACGCTAAACCGGGCCTCTTTAGGGCTATCGCACAGAGCCGCCGCCACTGTTCCTCATTCTGGACGGCCAGATTTACTTTGCCGTCTTTAACCGGATACAGACCGTAGGGGACTATAATATTGCCGCGCTGGGCCGATCTTTTGGGAGTTTTTCCGGTATACATATTATAGTATAGGTAAGGCGCGACCCATTCCGCCGTAGAGGCCAGCAGACTGGTTTCGATATGGCTGCCTTCGCCGGTCAGGTCGCGCTGGCGCAGGGCCAAAAGAAGCGATGAAAAAGAGTAAACCGCCGCCGCAATATCCGAAACGGAAATCCCGGCCCGCATTGGCTCGTCAGGCGTACCGGTCATGGCAAAAACTCCTGCCTCCCCTTGCAACAGCAGGTCGTAGGCTTTGCGGTCACGGTAGGGTCCGGTAGAACCATATCCGCTAATGAAACAGGTGATGAGCCGGGGGTAACGCTGGCGCAGCGAGGCTTCGTCCAGGCCCAACCGTTCGGCAACTCCTGGGGCCATATTCTGAACGAAAATATCGGTTGAGGCCAGAAGGCGCTGGACGATTTCCTGGCTGGCGGGTTGTTTGAGATCAAGGGCCAGGCTGCGTTTGCCCCGGTTAGCCCAGACGAACCAGCTACTCATATTCTTACCGGCGGCGCTATCATACTGCCGTCCAAAATCCCCGCTACCCTGGCGTTCCACCTTGATTACGTCCGCTCCCATGTCGGCCAGATAACGCGTACACAACGGGGCGGCAATAGCCATTTCCAGGCTCAACACCTTCAAGCCAGCCAGTGGCAATTTCCCGGTTTTGGCGCTGG
>JAYSYV010000553.1:0-5362 GCA_043727245.1 Chloroflexota bacterium
TCAACGTATCGTTTACCCGCGTAATAATTGCGCCCAGCGGCAAATTCTGGCTGGCCGCGCTGCTATTTTTGTAAACCAAATCCACGCGGGCCTGGAGCGGAACGGCGTGAGTGATGGTCTGACCATCGCGCTGCACAATCACGCTGACACTATCTTTGGTAGTGGTACGGAGATAGTTTAGCAGGGTCAGGTTAGTGACAAAAGTCTGCCCGTCTACCGAAACGATATGGTCTTTTTCCAGGAAAGCATCCGTACCGGTCAGACCCAACTGTTTGTTGAGGGAAGCAGCCGCGCCAATCAGTATTTCATTACTGCCGACCGAGTTACCCAACGAAACACCCATCGCGCCCTCACCTTCGGGCGGACTCTTGCGGGGCATTACGCTGACGGCAACTTGCTGGCCGTTGCGGTTGAGGACCAGTTGAATAGGATTATTTTTATCCAGGGCCGTTTCTATACTGATGTCGTTGGCGGTCTTTACCGTTTTGTTATTGATGGTAACGAAAATATCGCCGGGCTGAATCCCTGCCACCGCCGCCGGGGAGTTGGGGGCCACTTCTACCACGGCAGGACGGCCGTTTTCCACGTCCTTGCCACCAAAGAAGGTAACGGCAAAGTAAAGCAGCAGGGCCAGGATAATATTCATGGCCGGACCGGCGGCCAGCACTATGGCCCGCTGCCAGGTTGGTTTCGACCCGAAAGAGTCGGGGTCGTCACTATCGCCATTTTCGCCATCAATACGGACAAACCCGCCAATAGGCAGCAGGTTAACAGACCATTCCATACCGTCTTTAGTCTTTTTAGACCAGACTTTGGGCGGAAACCCGATACCAAATTCGTGAACCTTCATACCGAACAGCCGGGCCGTCAGATAGTGGCCCATTTCGTGGATGACCACCATTATTAACAAAATCGGGATAAACCAGAGCCAATTCATATTTGTGATTACCTCTTTACTACTAAAATAATTGCAGAATGCTAAATAATTCTTTATATTTTATATTCAGGGTAGAGTTTTTCTTAAAGAAATACTACTACCTATTAGTACCGTCCGGGCCGCTCATCGGATTTAAATCATGCCCTACAGCGCCTCAACTCAAACCTACTTTAAACTCAGGGCCATCCGCCCGGCTTCTTCAGCCGCCGCCGCCCTGGCCCACTGGTCAACCGCCGCAATATCTTCCAGGGAAGGATGAGCTACGGGATTATGCCGGGTCAAGACGCGTTCGACCAGTTCGGGGATGCCCAGGTAGCTAATCCGCCGTTGGTGAAAAAAACTCACGGCTTCTTCATCAGCCGCCGCCAGGACAGTCGGGTAGGTCGCCCCTTTGCGCCCGGCTTCATAAGCTAGCCGCAGAGCCGGAAAGCGGTCCGTATCGGGTAGCTCGAAGTGAAGTTCGCGCAGTTTAGTCCAGTCCAACCGGGGATAATTATTGGTTAACCGTTCGGGGTAGCCAATAGCGTACTGGATAGGCAGGCGCATATCGGGAGTGCCAAGCTGGGCCTTGATGGAGCCGTCAATAAACTCAACCATACTGTGGATGATGCTTTCAGCGTGAACCACTACGTCAATTTTAGCGTAGTCGAGGCCAAAAAGCCAGTGAGCTTCAATAACCTCTAACCCTTTGTTAAACAAAGTAGCCGAGTCAATCGTAATCTTGGGACCCATATTCCAGTTGGGATGTTTCATGGCCTGTTCGACCGTCACATTAGCCATTTGCTCCCGGCTAAAAGTGCGGAAAGGGCCGCCGCTGGCCGTCAAAATCAGACGGTGGACTTTGCTATTGGACTCAGACCAGTTTTCTTCGCCGTTGGGCAGGGTCGGGCGGTCCCCACTGAAAGTTTCGCCGCGCAAGCTTTGCCAGATAGCGCTATGTTCACTATCTATCGGTCGAAGCTGAGTGCCGCTAGCGCGGGCTGCTTGTGTGACCAGTTCGCCCGCCATTATCAGGACTTCTTTATTAGCCAGGGCCACTTCTTTACCGGCGGCCAGGGCCGCCAGGGTTGGGGCGAAACCATGCTGGCCGCTGGTCGCTACTATCACAAGGTCAACATCCGGGTCGGTTGCCAGTTCCAGCAGACCTTGCGGCCCTTGCAGAAATTGGGGCTGGTAGCCAAAACCGCCCTGAGCCGCCAATTCCTGAGCGGCCTGTTCCGAAGCCAGGCTGACTTTAGCCGGGCGAAACTGCTTGATCTGTTCGGCCAACAAACTACCGCGTCCCCCGGCAGCCAACCCTACTATCTTAAACTTTTCGGGATGACGGTTTACCACGTCCAGGGTCTGCGTCCCGATAGAACCGGTACAGCCCAGCAAGGCAATTCTTTTCAAGCCCCAAACCTTTCTTCCATTTCAAGCGACCACCTGGCTGATAAAATATCCAGGCCAGCTTCAGCCAAAATTGTTAAGTAATATAACAAAAAGAGGTCGCCAGGTATGCCTGCAATCGCACACATGCCGGTGTATATACGGAAAGTGACGTTAAAAGTTCCAGTGGGAGGTTATTGCAAGGGCGTTGTTAAATTAGTTCATCGGGGTTATGGCCCAATTTCCTGAGCATTTCGGCCAACTTTTCAGCCCGCTGTTCCTGTACACTGGCCCGCTGTTCCTGTACATTAGCCCGCTGTTCCTGTACACTGGCCCATCGCTCTTGCATTTCGGCTCGCCGTTGTTGTTCTTCGGCCCGTTGCAGGTACGCTTCAGCCTCGGTAAGCCGGAGCAGACCTTCTACAGTGTAAAGCTTCAAACCTTCCGGTTCTACCGCCAGCCAGCTTTCCAGTTCGGCACTCCATAAACGGCCAACCGCATCTTTAGTCAGCAGCACATATTGCCCTAGAGCCGGATCCCTGCGCCAACCAATCAGCCGGTTGTAGCCGCGCCATTGCTTAGTCCAGACCGGGTGGTCGGTCGGGTCATAGACAAAATATTCGCTAACCCCCATTGCATAGTATTTGGATGGTTTATCTTCGAGGTCTTGTTTCCAGGTTTCCTTGCTGGCTATTTCAAGCACAACCCTGGGCGGTGGGCCATCTTTCCCTATGTAGTAGCTGGGCATTTGACCAAGCTCAGGCAAGCGCACTACCAGGCCGTCCACGACTGCTATATCGGGACTAATAGCCGTCTCAGTGGGTTTTTCAGTTTGGTAGAAATTTACATTGCTGACCACCCCAACCTGTTTGCCGTGAAAAAGCCATTGAAGAACAATTACCAGATATTGAATAACGGCAAAATGGGGCAGACTTTGAGTCAACTCGTCACCTTCTACTGGATGAGTATCATAATAGCGTTCGATGCGGTTGGCGTTAATAGTCATTTTACAACTCTTTATTACTCAGAGGGTTTCTTCCTACCGGGTCAATTTCAGTCATCTAATTATAGCATACTGGCTACAATCGGCTTTGAAATCATCTGGGATTTTGTTAAAAAGAGTTATTGCCGTCCGATTGATGTATAATGGTGAATTCAGTACCCAAAATTCCGCGAGCTTATTTTAGGAAATTTAGCGGTCTGGAAGCAGAACTCATTCTAAAACAAGCTTAAAAGTCTTATTTTGGGGTAATGTTTATAATATCACATAACGCGCGTTGGCCTGACTCTTGCCACCATCAAGGGCGTTACACAATGAGGAAGCAAGCAAGTTCTTAGCAACCTGCTACCCAATAACTACCCCGTTTCGATATTTTCGAGCGGGTAAACCAGATAAGGATTATAATATGTTAAGTGAAGCGAAAAAACAGGAACTAAAACAACGGCTAATTGAAGAAAAGGACCGCCTGGAGAAACAAATCGAGCGCGAAAACCAGGAAATTGTTGATATGAGCAGCGACCAGGCCAACGAAAACACCTATAGCAACCACATGGCCGACGATGGCGGGTTTTTGCAAGATATTGACCGCACTACAAGCATCCGGGAAAATTTTCAGGTTACGCTGAAAGAGATTAACCACGCCCTGGAACGCATGGAAGATGGCACTTACGGGGTAAGCGAAGTTTCCGGCAAGGTTATACCGGCTGAACGCCTGGAAGTGTTGCCCTGGGCCACCAAACGGGTAGACGAATAACGTCAGGCTAAAGATGCAAACGGAATCTGAGAATCAAGATTTAACAGCCCTTATAATAAAACAACCTGTAGCCCAGGAGAAGCGTCGCCTGGGCTATTACTGGCCGCTGGTAGTGGCGATGGTGATCATCATCATTGACCAGTTGGTCAAGCGGGCTGTAGAAGATAACCTGGGACCATTGGGCAGCGGCAAATCGGTTGAGCTGCTGGGCGGCCAATTCAAGATTATTTACATTGTAAACAAAGGCGCTTCGTTCGGCTTTTTAAATAATGCCGATGTATCCTGGGTTTTTGCCTTGCTGGCCCTGGCCGTTTCAATCGGGCTGGTGGTCTGGTATATCAGGAACGGCACACGCAACCCCTGGCTGCAACTGGGGCTGGGGCTGGTCCTGGGCGGGATTGTCGGCAATTTGCTCGACCGGATTTTCCAGGGTGGCGTGACCGACATGTTTACTCTGCCTAATGTCGGCCTTTTCAAGGTATTTAATGTGGCTGACAGCGGCATTACCGTTGGTGTGGTCATCATTATTGCCACCATTTTGTTACAGGGCTGGACTGTTACGAAGCAACTTAAGGAACCTAAAGGATAAGATTGTGAGTGAAGAATACGACGATTTGGATTTGTGGCTGGGTGAACTCGGAGAAGAAAGCGAGGCTCCAGCCGAACTGGACGAGGATGATTTTATCCAAATCGGCGAACCGATTCCCTTCCGGCAGATACAAAGTGAGCCGGAACAGTTTGATTATGATGTTACTCCCGCCGAAGCTGGCGAACGAATTGATAAAATTGTAGCGGCCCAGCGCCCCGACCTTTCACGGGCGCACGTGCAGCGATTGATTGAAGAAAAGCGGCTGCTGGTCAATGAGAAAGCCTGCAAGTCCGGGACTAAATTGCGCGGTGGCGAACACCTGACGCTTTACATTCCGGCTCCCCAGCCTCTAGCCCACCTGGAAGCTGAAAATATTCCGCTGGATATTGTCTTCGAGGATGACACGGTTATAGTTATCAACAAACCAGCCGGTCTGGTAGTTCATCCGGCCCCCGGCCATACTAAAGGTACGCTGGTCAACGCCCTGCTCTACCACGTGCCGAACCTGAATATCAACGGCAGCCAGCGCCCCGGTATTGTCCACCGTCTGGATAAAGACACCAGCGGTCTTCTGGTAGTGGCTAAAAATGACGCGGCCCTGGGCAACCTGATCGAACAGATGAAAAATCGCGAAACCCTCAAAGAATACCGCACCTTGCTTGAAGGAACTGTCCAGCCCCCGGCTGGTATCGTGGATGCGCCTGTCGGGCGCGA
>JAYSYV010000554.1:0-5353 GCA_043727245.1 Chloroflexota bacterium
CCGGCCAGGATTTTGAATAAAGTTGACTTCCCGCTGCCATTCTCGCCAATCAGGGCAATTTTATCGCCTTTATTAATCTCAAAATCCAGGTTATCGAAAACCAGATTACCCCCAAAATATTTGTTGACCTGCGTAGCACGTACCAGCATTTTTTACTCCACTAATTATTTGTTATAAAGCACAGGCCCAAAGTTATGGCCGAACGGCATGGGAATTATACTTAAAATTAGGGTAAATGTCTTTGGGCTTTTTAAGGGTTACGAGTACGAGCAAAGTTGTCTATTTGAGATTGCGCGATTTGATATGATAACTTCATCTATTTTTAGTAAAGTTATATTATTTAATAATTGAACCGGCTTTGTGCCTTTACAGTTGGAGGATCATATAACAATGCTGAGAGACTTATAAAGTAGGAAAGCCTTCGCTAACGCGAGCAAGGAGTGATGTTTCCTCTGTCAGCTAAAGCAAACAGTCTCCACATCACAACGCTTATGAATTTCTCGTTTTAGCAGGCTTTCTACTTTCCCCGTTGCCCTGACATCCCACGTTTAACTTTCTACTTTTCCCTGATTTCTCCCTCAATAAATTGGGTGGGTTCGCCCGCTTCGGTGCGATATTGGTCGCGCAGCTCCATCAAGATTTGGCCCAGTTTGTTCTCACCCTGGCGGTCGGGGCCAAAACCCCAGATAGGGTCTTCGTGGTCGGCGGCAACCAGGGGCCGCTGCCCGGTGGAAAGTAAGAGTTGCTTTAAGGGCGGATTATCCGCGAACTTCTGCCGGAGTGCGTCGCCCATAACACCTTCGCTTACTTCATCCCAATCGGAGCGCCAGCGGCGCTGGTTGAGCTGGGCCAATTCACGGGCGGCAGCCGGGGTACGAGCCTGGCGCACCTCTTCATAAAGGGCCATCTTGGGGAATTTCTGGGCCTGGAAATAATGCTCGGCGGTCTGCCAGAAAGTATTGTTGCTAAAAAAGCCGTAAGGCGCGGAATTGGTGAACTCGTAGTAAGGTTCTTCTTTGCCGTGGAAGTAAACCGTATTGTCGCCGGTAACTTCCGCCGGTAGCTGGGACAGTAATTGGGCCAGGTCCAACCGGTAGACCGTCAGAGCTTGCTCGCCCCGCACCACAAATTTGACCTCCTCCAGCGAGTGCGGCGCGTCCTTGATAAAAGTTAGGACCGTCCGCAGGGCAACCGCGGTCGCCATTTTCAAAGGGAAGCCATAAATCCCGGTGCTGATGGCCGGAAAAGCAATACTCTTAATGCCGTTTAGAGCGGCCAGTTCCAGGCTGGAACGGTAGGCGTTCGACAACAACTGGACCGCCTCGACCGGGCTATAATCGTCATAAACCGGGCCGACCGCATGAATTACATAGCGGGTCGGCGCTGAAATCTGGAAGGCCGGGGTTAAGCGGGCGTGGCCGGTCGGACAGCCGCCCAATTTGGCGGTGTGCCGGGCCATCTCAGGTCCGGCGGCCTTGAAAATCGCCCCGGTTACGCCCGCGCCATCGGCCAGACTGGAATTGGCGGCGTTGACGATAGCCTCGGTTCCGACCTGCACAATATCGCCTTCGGTAATAATCAGCGTGGTCTGGTTGAGCTTAAAATCGGGCATAGATTCCTCCAGCAACCGGCAAGGACGGCCCTAAAAGCCTGGTGGGCCGTCCTTAACATTTAATGGTTGTAAAAAATTTCGCATTTATAACAGTATATCGGTGGGTGTATCAGTTAAGTTTAGCACAGCGGTCAATTAAAATCGCGCCTGGCTAACAGCTAAACGCGATAGGAGAACATTCACCCCAACTATTTTCAGGCGGGTTCAGGGGCCGGTTCTTTTTTATCGCCAGGGCCGCTTTCAACACAAAATTCGTTTCCTTCGGGGTCGAGCATTACGGTCCAGTCGAATTCCTGGTAGACCGTAGCCCCCAGGGCTTGCAAGCGCACCACTTCGGCAGCGCCGGTGCTTTCCGGTGTCAGGTCGAAGTGCAGCCGGTTTTTAACCGTTTTTCCTTCCGGCACAATCAGGAAAAGTATCCGCGAATTTGGACCTTCCGGGCCAGAAATTAGAGCGCCTTCCTCGTCAACATCCACGAGAGTATAGCCAAGCGCGGCAGTCCAGAACTCGGCCAACCGGGTCGGGTTGGCACAATCAATCGTAATGGTTCGTATCGTAGCTGACATATTTGTTCCTTTTGTTATACTATGCTGGCTTCTAAGCTTACCTGATTATAGTATAATTTAATCCGTCCGAGTCGTCAACCGTATTTCAAACAACTTAAAATAAGCTATAATGCTTATTCACCGGCTTACGCAGGCCGGAATAATCCGGCAATTGGAATTTAGCGCCTTACCAGGCGACCAATAAGGCTCTAAAGGAAACCTAGACGTGATAAATCAAATCCAGGCTAACAGCCCCGTCCACTGGTCAAATCTAATCCTTGAGATTTTTAAAGAATACAACATTTCCCTGGTATCGTATGTACCAGATGCCGGGCATCTCAATTTAATCGAACTGTGCCAGGCCGACACTCTGATTAAAACCGTAGCCCTAACTACCGAGGAAGAAGGAGTAGCCCTGGCCGCAGGGGCTTACCTGGGAGGCAAAAGAGCGGCCTTGCTGATGCAATCAAGCGGAGTGGGCAATTGCATTAATATGTTTTCCATGATTAAAACCTGTATGTTCCCCTTCCTGACTATTGTTACCATGCGTGGTGAGTGGGGCGAATTTAACCCCTGGCAACTACCGATGGGTCAAAGCACGCGGATAGTACTGGAAGCTTCCGGCCTGATTGTACTAAGCATTTCCGAGGTGACAAAGGTTCGAGATACGATTGAGGCTGCCGTGAAACTGGCTTTTAACGCCTATTCGCCAGTAGCGGTGTTGCTTTCGCAAGACCTGCTGGGGACCAAGAGCTTTGGGAGGAAATAATGTTCGAGCTAACTTTGCAGCGGCGAGAGGTGGTAGAGCAACTGCTCCAGGAACGAGGCGATATGCTGGTGGTGTCTGGCCTGGGTGCTTCAAGCTGGGATGTGGCCGCAGCAGGTAACAATCCTCTTGATTTTCCCCTGTGGGGAGCGATGGGTGGGGCGGCAATGGTGGGATTGGGGTTGGCCCTGGCCCAACCTGACCGAAAAGTGCTGGTATTAACTGGCGATGGCGAACAGTTAATGGGACTGGGCGCTCTGGCGACTATCGCAGTCCAAAAGCCCCCGAATCTGCGGGTAGTGGTGCTGGACAACGAACGCTACGGCGAAACCGGCCAACAACTAACCCATACCGCTTCCGGGGTGGACCTGGCCCAGGTTGCGCTGGCTTGCGGGTTTCCTTACGCCCGTACCGTGAGTACCGGCGAAGAAGTAGGATTGCTCAGAGATGAGATTTATAGTCGTAACGAGCTATTTATGGCAGTGGTAAAAATAGCCTTAACCACCGACCCATTGACGCTGCCACCCAGAGATGGAGCCTATCTTAAACACCGGTTTCGGGAAGCCCTGCTCGGCCCGAAGGCCGCCTTTGAATAGAGATTAAGCTTCGCCCTCATAAATCAGGCATTCAATTTCCCCGGCCCTGCCAGGTCTTTAGCCTGCCCCCAGGCACTTAAACTTTACATTTACTTGATTACATACTATCATGAAGCAAAATTGATAAATAAAAACTAAAATTCTAGAGGAGTTCTAATTATTTTGTCCGAAAGCAGTTCCGAGAACACTACCAAAGCAACATTCTCGATCAAGGGGGATACCGGCGGAGTTTCCAACCCGCCTGACCAGGAGATATTTGCAACCCCGTTTGGCCGCAACTACAGCCAGGAAGCTTATGAGAATTTTGATTTTAGCGATGATGCGGAGTTAAACGGCCCGGCCCTGGTAGAAAAATTCAAAGCTCGCTACCCTTTCCCCCTGGACGACTTCCAGCAAAAAGCCATTGACGTATTGGCCTACGGTGAATCGGTGATGGTGGCCGCGCCTACCGGGACCGGCAAGACGGTTGTGGCTGAGTACGGGATTTTCCAGGCATACAGCCGCCGCAAGCGCATTTTTTATACGACACCGGTCAAGGCTCTGAGCAACCAGAAATTCAAAGATTTAAGGGCGCAGTACGGTGACGCGGTTGGTTTGCTCACCGGCGATGTAATCGAGAATCCCAACGGTTTCATTATTGTAATGACCACCGAAGTGTTGCGTAATATGCTCTTACAGACCCCGGACGCACTCAAGCATGTAGTCTGCGTGGTCTTTGACGAGATTCATTATCTGGCCGACAGCGAACGCGGCACTACCTGGGAAGAGTCGATTATCCTTTGCCCCAAAAATATTCAACTGGTTTGTCTTTCGGCGACTATCAGTAACGCCGGGGAAGTAGCCGACTGGATTACCGATACGCATAGCCCGGTAACGCTCATCACCCATACCAAACGGTCGGTTCCATTATCGCTCTATTATTTCCTGGAGGGCGACCTCAACCTGATAATGAACCGGGAGGGCAAGCAGGTCGGTGACTTCCGGGGCGTGGGCGGTGAAGCCAAGAATCGCTTCCGGGGCAAAGGCTTTCGGGGAAACGATCCTGATACTGATGCCCGCCGGAACCGCGAACGGCCCGAACCGACCCAGCGCGAGATTGTCGAGTCGCTCGAAAAAGCCAAGATGTTACCGGCCATTTATTTCATGTTCAGCCGGAACGACTGTGAAGTTTCAGCCGATTTAGTCGGAATGACCCGGCTGGAACGCCTCAAAGACCCCCGCGTCCACCATGAGATTGAGGAAGTCATCGCCCGCTACATGGACCGTATGGCCGAGGAAGACCGCGAGATTCAGCAGGTCAAAACGATTGTGGCACTGGCCCGCCGGGGATTGGGCTTTCATCACGCCGGGCTGCTTTCGATTTTGAAACAGCTGGTCGAAGAATTGTTCAGCCGGGGTCTGATGAGCGTAGTATTTGCGACTGACACGCTGGCCCTGGGGGTCAATATGCCCGCCAAGACAGTTGTAATCGGTCGGATGTCCAAGTTCGATGGGCAAACCCGGCGGCCTTTGCTGCCCAACGAATTCCAGCAGATGGCCGGACGAGCCGGGCGGCGCGGCCTGGACGGTCAGGGCCATGTGGTCGTGCCTTATAGCCCCTGGATTACCTTCCAGGAGACTATCGAAATTGCTACCGGCCCGTTACTGCCGATAGAGAGCGCCTTTACCGTCCGTTACAACTCGGTCCTGAACCTGTGGGATCCGCCGGTGGGCGAGCGGGTGCTTCAAATTTTGCGACACAGCTTGCTGGAATTTCAGCAGGGGCGGCGGTTGCGAGAACTGGGCGGCGAAGTTCGGAGCGCCCAGCATGCCTACGACAAAGCCCAGGTGGGCT
>JAYSYV010000555.1:0-5351 GCA_043727245.1 Chloroflexota bacterium
GTTTGGGTTTTGGCGGGGCCGCCAGGGCGTAACCGTGGGCCAGTTCCACCCACTTGAACAATGTTTCTTTATCCTGGTGAAAGCTTTGTGGCACTAGCACCCAGGCTCCCATACGGGTTTCCCCGGCGTACCAGGCTTCGGCCCCCGGCATCGCCATTAGTTCGTCATAAACACTTTTGTCCGGCAGCTTTACGCCTATCCGGCCACCGTCTTTATTCCAGACCAGGGTATAAATCGAGGAGCGGGCGAACAGGGTATAACAGCCAAACATTTTCCGGCTGGTAACGTCCGGCAGGTAATCGGAAACTTCGTTCAGCAAATCTTTGAGCCGGTCCAGTTCTAGCGGGGCCGGGATTGACTGGCTCATGCGGTTATTTCCTGGCGCGATTCGATAGAAAAAGAGTTGCCTTCCGGGTCAACTCCTTCGCAAATTTTGATACCGGGGGCGGCAATTCGGTAATGGCCCATCTTGATGCCTTTTTCGACCAGGGTATGGCGGGCTTCTTCCACATCGGCCACCTGAAAGACAATCCGGGGCGCGTCCTGGCCGATCCGGCCTTCACCGCCGCCGTGTAAGGCCAGGGTACAGCTCCCCGTTTCAAACTCAACCCAGAAATGGCGGCTAAAATCGGCTTCTCCAGCCAGGTCGCGCAGCGGCAGCCCTAAAATATCCCGGTAGAAGTGGACCTGTTTTTGCATATCTTTGACATACAAAATGATTTCCAACAATCCGCCCACGATAGCCATTTTGCTCTCCCTGTAACTAATAATCTAACGCAGCCACTTTGCGGGCGTGTTCGGCCAGGAACTCGCGCCGGGCCTCGGCGTTAGTATCCTCCATTAGCTGGCGGATTAACTTCTGGGCCAGAATCGTATCCTCCAGCGTGACCCGTTTAAGCGCCCTGGTAGACGGGTCGAGGGTCGTTTCGCGCAACTCTTTTGGGTTCATTTCACCCAGACCCTTGAAGCGTTTGAATTCAAGGTTACGCCCTTCGGGATGCTGCTTTAAGAAGATTTCGCGGGCCTGGTCGTCCAGCAGCCAGACCACTTTACCCTTATGTTTGACGCTATAAAGCGGAGGACAGGCAATATAAATATGGCCGCGCTCGATCAGTTCGGGAAATTCCTGGTGGAACAATGTCAGCAAAAGGCACTGGATGTGCAAACCGTCCACGTCCGCGTCAGCCATAAAGATAATCTTACCGAATTTCAAGCGGCTGTAATCAAACACCGCCCGTGTGCCGGTCCCCAGCACGTTGATAATCGTCCGGATTTCCTCGTTAGCGACCATTCTTTCCAGGTCGGCTTTCGCTACGTTAAGCGGCTTACCACGCAGCTTCAAAATAGCCTGAAAATCGCTAAAGCGGCCCTGGCTGACCGTACCTCCGGCGCTATCCCCCTCTACGATAAATAGCTCGGAGCGGGCCGGTTCGTTGGTATTACACTTGAGAAATTTCTTGCTGACAGTCGTGTCAATCAGTTCGCCACTTTTGCCCTTGCCGGTGCGGGCCAGTTCCTCGGCCAGTTGAGCATCGTTGCGGGCCTTTTGCATGGACTGGATTTTCTTGAGCCACTCTTTACCTACAGCGGGCTGGCTCTCAAACCACTCCGACAAACCCTCGTTGACCACGCTCCGCACGATACCCTCGACCGGCGCATTATTCAGGCGGTCTTTGGTCTGGCCCTGGAATTGGGGATTGTGCAGCTTGACCGATACGACCGAGGTCAATCCCTGCTGGATTACTTCCGGCTTGAAGCCTTCCTTCTCGCGGTTTTTGATAACGCCAAGTTTCAAAGCGTAATCGTTGACCACTTTAGTCAGGGCCGCCTTGAAACCCGTTTCGTGGACCCCACCGTCACGGGTACGGACGGCGTTGGCAAAGCTCATCAACTGATGCTTGTAGCCCCTGTTAGGCTGCAAGGCTACTTCCACTGAAATGTTATCTTTGAGTTTGACAATCGAAGCAATCTGCCGGAAAAGCGGCTCGGCCTCGGAGTTCATGTCACGCACATAGTCGGGCAAACCTTCTTTGGAAAAGAAAGTGAACTTGACCTGGGCATCGGCGTTTTCGTCCCATAAATCCAGGTGAATTGAAACGCCCCGGTTTAGATACGCCGCCGCTTTGAGCCGCGACTCCAGCATTTCGTGGGGGTAATACACCTCGGCATCGAAAATAGTCCGATCGTAATGCCAGCGCATCTGTGTGCCGTGCATAGCCGGGTCGCAGGGCGTTATGGAGTGCATCTGGGCTTTGCCTTTGGCGAACTCCTGGTAGAACATCCGGCCCTCTTTCCAGATGGTCAGTTCCAGCTTTTCCGAAAGGGCATTGACGACAGTCGTGCCGACCCCGTGTAACCCACCGGCGGTCTTGTAAGCCCCTTCTTCAAACTTGCCGCCAGAATGGGGTACGGTCAAAATAACGGTGGCTGCCGGAAGCTTCTTGCCCTGGTAGCTCATGGGGTCAAACGGCATACCCCGGCCTTCATCCCGAACCGCCACCCAGCCTTCCTGGTCTATCGAAATCCAGATGTTATGCCCGTACCCGGCGTTAAATTCGTCAATGCTGTTGTCCAGGGCTTCCCAGATGAGATGCAGCAGGCCGCTGGTGGTGGTCGCCCCGATATACATGCCGGGCCGGTGGCGGATAGCCTGAATGCCTTCCAGCACCTGAATATCGGCGCTGGTATAGCCTTTCCCCTTTTTTACTTTGGAAAAATCTTTGTGAGTGTCTGCCGAGACCGCTGCTGCCGGGGCCGGGGAAGGCTGCCGCTTGAGAGCTAAAGCTCCTTCGGTTTCCAGTTCGCCTTCTTCTTCCTGTTCCGGCGTTAAATCCAGGTCAAACAGGGATTGCTGCTGAAAATTCTTCTTGCTCCGGGTTGGCCGGGAGACTTGCTCAACCATACTATTTTTAATTGCTTCCGCTTTTGCCATTTCTAAACCTCACAAAAAGATGCTCTTACCGGATTACCTGGTCGGGAGGAAATTATACTCCGGTAAGAGCGGGCAATACCGTCTTCCTCACCCCGAAAACTGAGGAAGTAAAAAACACAGCCGGGTCTGATTCGGCATAACTGACCAGAAACTTCGCTTTCAACCGGCGGAATTTTTAGAACAAATGTATTATAAACACTTTTCCTACCGTTGTAAATGCCTTATCCATCACTTTCAAAATTTAGGCCACCCTTATTTTCAGGCGGGGGCATCATAAGCGCAAATCTCATACTGCGTCAAGTTTAACTTGATTGTAAACCTGAAATTGCCCTTAGTAAAATCAATCCTGGATTATTCACTCTTTTCTAATACGCAAATGCTGTTATAATTGTTCTAACTATCGCCATTGTATAACAAAATTACAATCAAGTAACGACAGGGAAAAGGAGAAGCTAAGATGATTTTCCGCAGTACTTTCCCGGATGTAACTATCCCCGAATTAACCTTTACCGACTTTATCCTGCAAAACGCCGCCGAACGCGCCTCGCAACCGGCCCTGGTGGACGGTCCAAGTGGCCGAACCATCACCTACGCCCAACTGGTCGAGTTTGTCCGGCGAGTAGGGGCCAACCTGGCCGCCCGTGGCTTCCAAAAAGGCGATGTCTTTGCCATTCTCCTACCCAACCTGCCTGAATACGCCGTGGCCTTTCATGGGGTCGCCAGTATCGGCGGCATCCTGACCACCATCAATCCGCTCTACACTACCGAGGAAATAAATTTCCAGTTAAAGGATACCGGGGCAAAATACCTGCTGACCCTACCAATGTTCCTGGAAAAAGCCGTCGAAGGGGCTAAAGATACCTCTGTTGCGGAAATGTACGTGTTGGGTGAAGCTCCCGGCGCGACACCGTTTACCGCCCTTCTCCAACCAGCCGGTCCTCCGCCTCTGGTAACGATTGATATTCATAAAGATTTACTGGTCATTCCCTATTCCAGCGGCACTACTGGCTTACCCAAAGGCGTAATGCTAACCCATCACAACGTGGTCAGCTTCATGAGCATGGTCCGGCCAGTCGCCGGGTACAAAGCCGAGAAGAATTACCTGGCCGTGTTACCTTTCTTCCACATCTTCGGTATGGTCGGTATTCTGAATACCTGTCTGCTGGAAGGCTGCACTATGGTTACTATCCCGCGCTTTGACCTGGAACAATTTCTCCAACTGATTCAAGATTACAAAGTAGCCGGGGCTTGCCTGGTTCCACCAATTATCCTGGCCCTGGCTAAACATCCCCTGGTCGCTAAATTCGACCTTTCCAGCCTGGAATGGCTGCTTTCCGGGGCTGCTCCTTTGAGCGCGGATTTGCAACAGGCTTGTGCCACCCGGTTGAGCTGCGTCGTAGTTCAGGGCTGGGGCATGACCGAAACCAGTTGCGGGGCGACCATTATCCCACTTGACTCGCCTCAAAGCCGGCCCGGCTCGGCTGGTTTATTGGTAGGCAACCAGGAATGCCGGGTGGTGGACTACTCCACCGGCGAGGATTTGGGGCCAAACCAGTCCGGCGAAATCTGGCTGCGCGGTCCGAATATTATGCAGGGCTACCTGAACCAGCCGGAAGCCAGCCGCCGCACCGTTGACGACGAGCGCTGGCTGCATACGGGCGATATTGGTTACATTGATGATGAAGGCTACCTTTACATCGTAGACCGCATCAAAGAGCTAATCAAGTACAAAGGCTTGCAGATTGCCCCGGCTGAACTGGAAGCGGTCCTGCTGGCTCACCCGGCTGTCGCTGATGCCGCTGTAATCGGTCGGGCCGACCCCGAAGCGGGTGAAGTGCCAAAAGCTTTTGTAGTCCTTAAAACGCCGGTCAGCGCGGAAGAATTACTGGAATTCGTGGCTGAAAAAGTCGCGCCCTACAAACGAATTCGTAAGCTGGAAATCGTAGACCAGATTCCCAAGTCTGCCTCCGGCAAAATCTTGCGCCGCGTCTTGATTGAGCAGGAACGCGCCAGGTCCGAACCCTAATCACTATCACCTTTCTTCATTCGCCAGCATCTGCCGGGCATTACCTTGCTAACAGGTTTTGCCCGGTTATTCATGAAACAACCTTGCACAACATTTAATACATCCAAAGAATTTGGTAAACAATCCTTCACCTAAATTTAACTGCTCTTATACCTTTCTATGTTAAAGTGTGAAAAGCTATTTACGATAAAGAAAGGAAAGAAAGTTGACCGAAAAATTACATCTTACCTCTGTTAATGTCATGCGTTACGACCCCAGCCATTCAATGGACGCTTTTTTCGCGCCGCGCTCGGTAGCCCTCATCGGAGCTACCGAAAAAGCCGGTAGCGTGGGCCGGGCAGTCCTATGGAATTTGATCAGTAACCCCTTTGGTGGGACTGTCTTCCCGGTCAA
>JAYSYV010000556.1:0-1671 GCA_043727245.1 Chloroflexota bacterium
AGGTAAGCTGTCCAGGGCAAGGGCTAAGAAACAGCCGACCGGTAGCTCCTGGGTGATAGACCATGAGGGTGATGCTTTCGGCCCGTTTGTCCTGGCCGAGGCGGAGCGGTTAAAAGGCAAGCTGGGCCAGGCCAGGGTCTACGAGGCGGCGAGTAAGAATGAAGCCAGAGAGCAGCACCGGGCTTTCCTGATAAGGGTAGCCAGGGGGCATGATGCATGGTAGCATGTCTGAATCGAATAATATTTAATTAAACCCTATCTATTGCAACCTGTGCTAAAATTCAAATAGTTCAAATAGTTTCACTTAGAGTTTTAATCTCTCAGGGTTGAATTCCCCGCTGCTTGCGGCGGAGAAATTTATTTAAATATCGGCAAAGGAGATACGTGTAATGCGGCAACGTCTTTTTCAAGTACCCAGATATGTTGTTGTCTTTATCCTGCTCTGGTCTTTACTCGCTTCCGCCTCGCTAACAACTATATCCAGCAGCCATTCGGTAGCAAGTGCAGCTGCTGATTGCCAGAACTTCCCCGAAACAGGCTTTCAAGTTTGCGGTAAATTCCTGCAATACTGGCAATCTCACGGCGGCCTGACCCAGCAGGGCTTCCCCATAGGCAACGTTTTCAACGAGCAAAATTCCGCCCCACCGGCTGGCGACGGAAAGGTTCATAAAGTTCAATACTTCCAGCGAGCGCGGTTCGAGGAGCATACCGAAAACTCCGCTCCCAACGACGTGTTACTCGGCCTCCTGGGAACTGAGCAGTTTTCGGTCAAATACAATCTTCCTGACCAGGAAAGTTCCCAGGCTGGTTGCCAATATTTTAGTGAAACAGGCTTTAACTTATGCGGAGAATTTCTTACTTATTGGAACGCTAACGGCGGTCTTGCTCAGCAGGGCTTTCCTATCAGTAGAGTCGGCAGCGAACAGAATCAGCCGCCGCCAGCCGGGGACGGCCAGGTCCACCAGGTTCAGTATTTTCAACGGGCCAGATTCGAGCAGCATAACGAGCTTGGCGGTAAAACTTTACTTGGTCTACTTGGAGCCGAGCAGTTCAAGAGTAAGTACCCAGGCAGCCCGCCCGCTTCTGTAGAGCCACCGGTAACACAACAAGCACCGGCAGCAGGTGTTCAGTTTGTTTCGGTCCAGGGGACATCGCCTGGTAGAAATGCCAGCGTCACCGTTCAAACTTCAGCAGGCGCTGCTTGCGATATTGACTACTACACGCCAAAAGGTACGTACAGTACAGCGGCTGGGTTATATCCCAAAAATGCCGATGGTAGCGGTCTGGTTTCCTGGACCTGGTTGATCGGGGGCAATACAACACGCGGCACCGGTACAGTCAGGGTTAGTTGCGGCGGGGCTAGTGCCAGCACGGCTATAACTATAGGCTAAAGACAACCACAAATAATAAAGCCCGGACCAATACAGGTTGGCCGGGCTGTTGCATCCTTATGCTACTATTCAAATAGTCCCTACAACAAGTTAATAAATAGCGGTAAGAAGAAACTACCAATGGCTGATGATAAATTGAACCGCGCCCAGGTCAGGCTTATTGTTTAACATCTTCTCCACTATACTATTCATACTGCTATCTCCCTTTTACTGGCCGGTACGCCGCGGCTTAAAAGCTTCTCAATATCTGGTAGGATCAACTTCGCCCGATGCCAGGCTT
>JAYSYV010000557.1:0-5330 GCA_043727245.1 Chloroflexota bacterium
CTGGCAATTGGCCGGGCCTTATTGCACCAGCCTAAAGTGCTTTTTCTGGACGAGCCAACCGCCTCGTTGGATGCGGAAGCAGCTTTCGCGGTACGGGAAGCAATTCTTTCGCTAAAAGAGGCCGGGCGGACTATTTTCCTCTCAACCCATAACATGGAAGAAGCTAACCGCTTGTGCGACCGGATTGCTATTTTCAAGCAGCACCTCTTGCAGTTGGATACGCCCCTCAATCTCCGGCGGCATTTTGGCCTGGAAGAACGTCGCATTATAGTGCGAGTGCGCCAGCAAATAGAAGGGCTAACCAGCAAAATTAACGAACTGGATTTTGTTAAAGCGGTGGACTGGCTGGAAATGGAAGAAACACCAGGCAGCCCGGCTTTGGAAGTCAGGCTGCTAGAACCGGAAGAAAATAATCCTGGCCTGG
This sequence comes from Chloroflexota bacterium, assembly GCA_043727245.1. Classification (GTDB taxonomy): domain Bacteria; phylum Chloroflexota; class Chloroflexia; order Chloroheliales; family Chloroheliaceae; genus 54-19. The sequence goes on from JAYSYV010000557.1 coordinate 425, forward strand.
TCCGCGTACTGGTGGAGGCTGGGGCGGAAATTCAATACCTCGAAGAACACACTCCCAGCCTGGAAGAAGTTTATCTGGCGATCATCAAATAACTAAAGGGCTTTCACCAGGTCACGGGTTAATTCAGTGTGGCCGAGGTGTTCCGCCATGTGGGTATTCATAGACAGCAAAATACCGAGTCCGGTGACTGTACCACGCCGGGGATGTTGAATTTCTTTAAGCAGGTCATCGGCAGTGAGGGCGTTCAGATGCCGGATAATCTCAGGTTGCAACAACTTCCATTCATCAAAGAGCGAGTCTATACTATCTCCTTGGGCCATAAAGGCTTGCTCCCTGGTAATAACTTTGAGGGGAAGTTCCTCATCTGGCATCCCGCACAACAGCGTAAGTAAATTTTCCTGGGCGTTTGTCACGACATGAGTAGCGATAGCATAGAGGCTGTTGCTTTCGGGCATAGGGAGTTTCCAGTTAAGCTGTCATGCGTCCAACCCTTCCAGGCACGTCATAGTAGCGTTTATGGACTTAACGATATAAGTTCCGAAAGCATCTATTATTTGATTTTCAATCGCCATTTTAAACATTCCCTGGCCCTTTCTCTTTTATAAATTTTAACCAATCTATGAATTAGTATCGCCGGGAACTTCGCCGCTCGTTTCGCCGATTGGCCCAACCGGGAGTAGCCTGGTGGTGATGGTCGAAGAAATTGTGGGAACGGTTGCGTCGCCGAGTGCCTCGAAAGAACATTTTTAGCTCGGTGCTGGAAGTATCGAAGATAGCGTGTAACGAGTCGCTCAGAATCATGCCGACAACGAAGACGAGCAGGTACGGCCCCACTACCGGGAACCAGTCAAAGATGGTTTCGCGAGCTGCCGCCCGGACGCTGCTACCAAGCAGAAGCAAAAGCAATACCGGAAACCACAGCAGGTAAATAATACGCAGCAACGTGCTGATCACCGGAAAATGCGATAAAAAGCAGCGGTGGGCCAGGACTTTCTGATAAGGCCACCAGATGAAGCGCAACCAACCCCAACTTTTGTAACCCAGCGAGTTGAGGTCGAGGTCTGGGTTCATGAAATAAGTGGCGAAATGAAACCCGGCCAGCAGACTGACTATAAAACCGGAATCCCACTTCAGCCACAAAGCCCCAGCAGCCATCGGCACGGATATAGCCGTGTTAAGGCGACGGTGGGTTGTACCCATCGGCATTAGAAAAATCCTTTTAAATTGACGTTGTGCGGGTTAGCTCTCTCAGATTTTCGCTTGGGCCGAATTATTGAAATTCAGGGCCATCACGAAAAGTTTAATTCGGCATAATTGTAGCACGAATGAGCTAATCCGACAAGCCTAAAGGAGTTCTTCCAGAACCTGCATGACCATCTCTGCCGGAACCTCGCGGGTAACTTCCATCCGACCAATTCCTCTCGGTAAAATCCAGCGGACCGCCCCGGCCTCGACCTTTTTATCCAATTTCATGCTGGATAATATTTTCTCGCGATCGAAATTAAAGGTGCGAGCCGAAGTGGGTAGACCGAAAGCTTCCAGTAAAGTCTTTTGCCGCGTCACAAATTCCGACGAACAATATCCCAGGCGTTCGGCAAGGCGAGCCGCACCCTGCATACCGATAGCGACTCCTTCACCGTGTAAAAGCTCGTTGTATTTTCCGGCAGCTTCGAGGGCATGGCCGTAAGTGTGGCCGTAGTTCAGGGTTATACGCAAGCCGGTTTCGCGCTCATCTTCCTGGACCACTCCGGCCTTGACCGCGACCGACTCGCGCAGGATAGAAGCTGTCAGGGCCATATCTCCGGCATTGAGGGCAAAGACATTCTTTTCCAGCCGTTCAAACCGGGCCAGGGCAGCCTGTTCAGTGCCAACACCGGGTAAGACAGCGTGCTTAACCACTTCGGCCCAGCCGGACCGCCGCGCCCTTTCGGGTAAACCGGCCAGAGTCAGGACATCGGCAATTACGGCGCGAGGCGGATAGAAAGCCCCGATTAAGTTCTTGCCGGTCGGGTGGTTCACACCGGTCTTGCCGCCGACGCTGCTATCCACCATCGCCAATAAAGTGGTCGGCAACTGGACGAACGGTAGACCGCGCAGCCAGCTAGAGGCGACAAAGCCGGTAAGGTCGCCCACGACCCCGCCACCCAGGGCCAGCACTAAATCTTTGCGCTCGGCCCGTTCGGCGGCCAGCCAGTCGTAAAGGCCGGAAACCTGGGCCAACGATTTGGACTTTTCTCCGGCAGGAACCTGGCGCAAAAAGACCCGAAAACCGGCTTTTTCAAGAGCAGCCTGGACGGTCGGGGCGAACAATGGCCCGACCTGTTCATCGCTGATGATGAAAGCTTTACGCCCGGTCACTTCTGGGATATGTTGCACAAGAAGGTCACCCAGGTCGCCTAACAGATTTTCACCAAACAAAATCGGGTAACTTCCCTGGCTGGTCTGGACTACCAGGGCGTTCCCGTCAGACGGCGGAGTTGGTCCGGTCTGGGGGTCGCTTGAAACCGGAGCAACCGGCGGTTGAGTTAAAATTAAGCTTTCATGGCCCCGGTGAAAAGGGGTCGAACCAGACTGGGCGGCGTGGGGCGAACCGGGCGAAGCCGGGCTGCCAGACCCACCGCGCTGTTTATCACCACGCCTTTGGAGCAGGGGTAAGACCTGTTTGATTTCGGCGGCAACTTCTTCAGGCGAAAGAAAATCGGTATGAATGGTCCAGTCGGCCTCAACGTAAAAAGCCTGGCGTTGGGCTTTAAGGGTAGTAATCCGGTCGAATGGGTCGTCGCTCTTTAGCAAAGGCCGGTTGGCGGCATCCTGGCGAGTGGCGCTGTCCAGCAGCAGGCGCACATAAATAGTTTCGGGGCGAGCTTCCAGGCCGACCACGTAGCCGTTCGCGGTCATCGCGGTCCGATTTTCCTTTAAAAGAATAATACCGCCGCCAGTTGCCACTACCTGGAAGTTGCGTTCGCAAATTTTTTCCAGGGTAGACCGTTCTAATTCCCGGAAAGCCACTTCGCCATCCTCGGCAAAAATAGCGGTGACACTGCGCCCGGTATCGGCTTCGATTTGCAAATCGGTATCCAGGTATTCGTAACCAAGCAGACCGGAAAGAGCCAGACCAACATTAGTCTTGCCTGTTCCGCTAAATCCAACCAGAAAAATATTCTCTTTCAACTGACATCCTCCAGACCGGCCATTTGCCAGATGGCGCGAGTTAAAGCTTCTCGCTCGTCGCCGATAGTCCTGGCTAACTGCTTCTCTTCCTCAGAACTATGCTCTGACTTACGTCCTGCGTCCATTTTATCAATAATTTGGTGCAACTGGACCTGGGTCGCGCTAAACTTCTCGCGCTGCCGGGTACTGAATTCTTCCGCAACCGGCCCTTCCAGGTGTCCTACCACCCGCCGGTAATGCGACAGGCACAGTCCGGCCACCTGATGCGCGGCATAAGCCTGGCGAAAGTTGGCTTGTTCGTCAAAGCCCTCGGCAAAGTCGTTTGCCACCCGGTTTTCAATTTCCTCCTGGTAGAGGCAGACCGGGCAAGGGCTAAAAGGGCTATCGGGCGCGGTGGAAGAACGTCCGAAAAACCCACTTCGGCGGGCCAAAAACTCGCCCTTTTCAATCCGTTTAGAGACTTCACGAAGTAAATCTTCATAAATTATGGCCGTACCCAGGGCATCGTGCAAACCGGCCCATTGGTAGGAGTGGCGGTTACAAAAACCGCCCGCCTGACGTAGTTGCAGGCGGGTATCCACATCGGTCACATTTTCAAGGCTGATAAGGTGCAGGAAACGGTCAACCCCCTGAAGAGTCAGGCGACACACCGGACAAAGATGGCGTGGACGGCCCGGTTTGCCAGGATGAGCCTCAGCTTGCAGCATTTCCAGCATTTCAAAATAAGTTTGTGTAGGCATTGTTTTTCGGTTAGTAGTTAGTAGTCAGTAGCCAGTTAAAGTTGAACCTGCTAACTGCCAGGAATCGGTCTACCTGATACTCTCTTAGAATTTATCTCAGTAGTCAGTTTTCAGCCGGTAAGAACGCTTATTTGCTAAAAACTGGCTACTAACTACTTTGTTTTAGTATTGAACCACTCCTTGCAAAGCGGCCTCTATCGCTTCCAGCACATCGTCGGGCAAGGCTACGCCGGAAGCATTCACATTATCTACTACCTGCTCTGAGCGGGAAGCCCCGGTGATAGCGCTTGCCACATTGGGCTGCTGTAGCACCCAGGCCAGGGCCAACTGCGAAAGGGTCAGGTTTAGCTGCTCGGCAATCGGGCGTAAATTCTCGACCGCCTGCAAAGTCTGCTCCTGGAGCAGTTGGGGCATAAACTGGTTGGAACGAGCGTCGGTGGCCCGGCTCCCTTCCGGCAAAGGCTGGCCGGGCCGGTACTTGCCAGTCAGGACACCCTGAGCTAGAGGCGACCATACAATCTGGCCTAACCCTTCATGCTCACTCACCGGGATTACATCTTTTTCGATTTTGCGAGAGAGCATGCTGTACTGAGGCTGGTTGGAGATAAGGGGGTGCAGGTTAAGGCGGTGGGCAACCTGAGCCGCCGCCGATATTTGCTCGGCGCTCCACTCGCTAACCCCCGCATACAATATTTTACCCTGGCTAACCAGATCATCCAGCGCCCGCAGAGTTTCGTCCAGGGGCGTTTCGGGGTCGTAGCGGTGGCATTGGTAGAGGTCAATGTAATCGGTCTTCAAGCGCTTCAGGCTGGCGTGACATTCTTCCATAATATGCTTGCGCGAAAGACCCCGGTCGTTCGGGCCTTCTCCCATTGGGAAAAAGACTTTAGTAGCAAGCACATAAGAGGTCCGGGGAAAGTCCTGCAAAATCTCGCCCAGCACTTTTTCAGCTTCACCCCGGTAATAGGCATCCGAAGTATCAAACAGATTCACGC
>JAYSYV010000558.1:0-5323 GCA_043727245.1 Chloroflexota bacterium
GAGAATTACACTTCTCCCTACTTATGCTATAATTCTCTTGTTTTTTATGATTTTTAACCAAAAAGACCCGTTTTTATACAATTTTATCGGAAGAGGTTGCCGTGACAGACGCTACTCGGGAGACTTCACTCACAACTGTGGTGGTTAGTAATGTTTATTCATCCGAGCGTCTTGCCAGAGCGGTGGAAGGGCTGGTAGCGGGAAAACTTTCACCCCTGACCAGAAAGGCTTATCAGTATGATGCCGACCTTTTTGTTAAGTGGTTGGAGGGCCAGGACTTTACCCTGGATGCTCTTACTAAAAGCGATATCGAACGCTACCAGGTCTGGCTGGTGGAACATTACACCAAGAATGCGGCGGCTCGCAAACTGGTCGTAGCCCGAAGGCTCCTGGAAGAAGCCGTCGAACGCGGCATCCTCACGTATAACCCGGCTCGCAGGGTCAAAGGTTTTACCCAGGATCAAGAAACTCCTCACACTGCCCTTAAAAAAAAGCAAGCCCAGCAGTTACTGGCCGCCATTGATACCTCCACTCACCAGGGGAAGCGGGATTATGCTATCATCTCACTCTTGCTCAGGACCGGTATCCGCCGCAGCGAATGTACTGCCCTCCTCTTAGGCGATTTACAACAAGATCAAGGCCACCATGTGGCGGTAATCCGGCACACTAAAGGTAACAAACGCCGCAAAATAAAGATCCCCGTAGAAGTCTGGCGAGTGATCGAGGTCTACCTGGCGGCCATTGGGTACCAGCTTAACGCTTTAACCGAACTCGAGTCTCCAAAACCCCTCTTTGTGCGGTTTTGGAAAGGGGACCATCCCCATACCGCAGCTATTAGCGACCAAGGGGTTCAGCGAGTGGTCGAAACAGCCTGTAAGCGCGCGGGGCTTAATCTTAAACTTACTCCCCACGCTCTGCGGGCTACCTTTGTGACGTTAGCGCTGGAAGGGGGGGCCAAGTTGGAACAGGTCCAATATGCCGTTGGTCATGCTGATCCTAGAACCACCGAGCGTTACCAGAAGCGGAAGTTGAACCTCGATAACAATGCGGTGGATTTTGTCCATTTATAACCTATAACCTTTAGGGTATGAACTAGCTTTTTTCTTTGGTTTTGGTCAGGTTTCTATCGGTCCTCTTTGTTGTGTCCTCAATTAAATCTGACTTAAAAGTCGAAGTCGAAGACGAAGGAGGAATTTGTAGCCAGATGCCACTTATTAACCGCACCGCTTATCCCCGCTTTCCGGATACTTTTACTACCAGTGAGCTCACAACCTATTATACACCCACTCAAGATGAGCATTTCCTGGCGTTGAGGACGGTTCGTGGGGATAGTTCCGTCTTAAACTTCCTGGCAATGCTAAAAGTCTTCCAAAGGTTACACTACTTCCCCCATCCGGTAGAAATGCCCTTGCCTATACTCAGCCATATTCACAAATGTCTCAAGCTACCAGGTCTGACGCCTACGGCTTATCCGCGCCGGTCTCTCTATCGCCAGCGCCAGAATATCCTTGATTACCTGGGGGTAGTTTCTTACGGAAAACCGGCCCGGCATAAACTGTTGGAAGGCGTGTTTGAAGCGGTCCGAACCAGAGATGACCCGGCCGATCTGATAAATGTTGGTATTGAAACCCTTCTTCTTGGCGGGTATGAATTGCCTGGCTTCGGACTACTTGAAAAGGTCGTCAAAAAGGTTCGTTACCAGGTTAATTCCGGCTATTTCACCCAGGTTGAGGCTAACATTACCCAGGAGGAAAAGTTAAAGCTGGATCAGCTCCTTGTAGTTGCCAGACCCACTCAGCGCTTCTCGCTTTTCAACCGGCTGAAGGAACCGCCAAAAAGCGCTACCCTGACGCACCTCAAAGATTTGCAAAACCACCTCGATTGGCTGGAAGGACTGGGCCAGGTTGAAAACTGGCTCAAGGAAGTACCCCGGCCCAAGATCGCTACTTTCGCCGCCCAGGCCCGCGCTTTAGACGCTTCGGACTTAAGCGATTACTTGCCCGCCCGTCGCTACACCGGGCTAGCTTGTTTGATCTTCCACTCCCGCCTTTCTACCCGTAATAATCTGGTTGAAATGTTGCTCAAACGCATGGCGACAATGCATTCTAAGGGTAAGGAAGAGTTAGAAGTGCTCCACGACCGGCAGCAGGAGTTAAACGAGAAGTTAGTCGGTACTCTGGCTGAAATTACTGAACTGGCTGGGGCCGGTTCCGCTAAGAATAAGGACAGTGAAGACGATGACGATGACGATGATGATGATGATGGGGATAGTGACGTAGAAGATAGTGATAAAGAGGAGGATTGGGAAGAAGGCTCAGCGTTAGCCGGACAAATTCAAGCCGACAATGGCCTTGAAGGATCTAAAAAAGGAGAGAAAGAGAAAGAGAAGCTAGACCACCAAACCGGAACTGAGGTTACCCAGACCATGTTGGATGCCAAGCTAGGCCAGCAACTTCGGGTAATTTTGGCTGAACGCGGCGGTCCCGCTGCGCTGTGGGAAGCTTGCCAGGCCATTACCGCCTACCAGGGCAATAACTATTTGCCCCTTTTGCCTAAATATTTCAAGAGCCACCGCTCTACCCTCTTCCGGCTGGTTCGCTCGCTCAAAATTCACTCTACTACCCAGAACAAGGCTCTTCAAGAAGCTTTCGAACTCATTTTGGCTAAACAAGCCAGCCGGGCCAAGTGGTTAAGCGATACGTTGGACCTGAACTTTGCCAGCGAGTTATGGCAAAGAACCGTCCGAGTACGCAAGGGTCGCCGACGTAAATACCGGCTTAACCACCGGTTATTAGAAATTTGTGTCTTCAGTTACCTGGCTTTTGAATTGAGAACGGGCGATATGTATGTGGAAGGGACCGAGGATTATGCCGACTACCGCCAACAGCTTCTGAGCTGGGAAGAATGTCAGGGACAAGTCGAAGAATACTGCCGGACGCTAGGCTTACCGGCTAATGCCACAAGTTTTGTGGAGCAGCTAAAAGGCCGATTAGATGAAACGGCTAAAACCGTAAATGACGGCTTCCCTGAAAATGAGGCTGTTTCGATAAATGGAGCCGGGTTGCCGGTGCTTAAAAAGCTCCAACGCAAAGAGATTTCTCCCAGTTACCTGGCCTTGCGTTCGGCCTTGCATCACAAGTTAAATGCCGCTCCTCGCAGCCTCTTGCAGATCCTGGCAAACTGCAATTTCTGGTGCGCGTGGAGCCGCCATTTCGGTCCCTTATCCGGGACGGAAGCCAAATTAGAGCAGGTTAACGAGAAGTATATCCTGAGCGTCTTTGCCTACGCAACCAATCTGGGGCCGGTTCAGACCGCGGCCCACCTCGCTGGAGCAACCAGTGCGCACCAACTTTCTTTTATTAACCGCACTCACATCACTCCCGCTAAACTGGAAGCGGCCAGTACCGAACTGATTAATGCCTACAATCGTTTCAAATTGCCCCAACTTTGGGGCAACCCCAAAATAGCGGCAGCTGATGGAACCAAGATCGAATTACCCGAGGATAGCCTGTTCAGCCAGTACCACTTTCGGTACCGGCACATGGGTGGTATCGCCTACCATCATATTTCGGACATTTACGTGGCTTTGTTCAGTCACTTTATTACTTGCAGTATCTACGAAGCAGTCTACATCATAGATGGTCTATTGAAGAATAAAAGTGAGATACAACCCGATACGTTGGCGGCCGACACGCATGGTCAATCGACAGTGGTGTTTGGATTAAGCCATTTGCTGGGTATCAAGTTGATGCCGCGTATTCGCAACTGGAAGGAGCTGATTTTCTTCCGGCCGGACAAAGCTTCCCGCTACGCTCACCTGGATGGTCTCTTCCGCGAAACAATAGACTGGAAGCTGATAGAAACGCACTGGCAGGATTTGATGCGAGTAATCCTATCCATAAAGGCTGGCAAGATTTTACCCAGCACCCTACTCCGAAAACTGGGTAATTACAGCCACAAGAACAAGTTATACCAGGCCTTTGCGGAATTAGGGCGGGTAATCCGGACCATCTACCTTTTGGAATATATTTCCAGCCTACCTTTTCGCCAGCAGCTAACCGGCAGCACGAACAAAGTTGAAAGGTACCATCAATTTACCGATTGGATCAGCTTTGGTGGGGAAAATCTACTGGTATACGATAGTGAAGAACGGGACAAGCGGCTAAAATATGTAGACCTGCTGGCAAATGCAGTAATGGTGCAAAATGTAGTAGATACCACCCGCTATTTAAAGGAATTGAAGGGGGAAGGATTAGTATTTAGCAAGGAGGATGTGGGCAGTCTCAGCCCATATTTAACGGGCCATCTCAAGCGGTTTGGGGAATACGTATTGGACCTGGACAACCAACCCGATCCCTTATCTGAAGAAAGTTGGGAGCTGCCAATTTAGTGCTGAGAGGGGTATGTTAAGTTCAAGAATTATAGATGTTCAGGTTTGCTTTTGGAGTCTTTCAGTATTTTCAAGCTCAAAATTCATCTGGTTTTTCCAGTTTCATTTCTGAACATCTATAGGATATTAACGTCTGTAAACAAATATGGCCCAAATTGAGCGTATCCTGTTCATGGGCCTAGTGATTGATCCGACCCTGCTATATGGCACCTACCTGGGCGGCACTAATTACGATGAGGGTGATGGTATAGCCGTAGACAGTAGCGGCAACGCCTATATTACCGGTATAACTTCTTCGACCAATTTTCCGGCTACCTCCGGCGCTCTCAAAACCGCTTCCGGCGGCGGCAACGATGCCTTCGTGACCAAGCTAAACCCGGCAGGTACGGCCCTGGTTTACTCGACCTACCTGGGCGGTATTGGCGCTGACAGCGGTCATAGTTTAGCGGTAGATAGTAGCGGCAACGCCTACATTACCGGCTATACTCTTTCCAATAATTTCCCCACTACGGCCGGGGCCTTAAAAACGACCGCTGGCGGTAATGGCGATGCTTTTGTGACCAAGCTAAACCCAACCGGAACGGGCCTGGTTTACTCAACCTACCTGGGTGGTAACGATAATGACTATGGTAGGGGTATTACGGTGGACAGCACCGGTAATGCCTACGTTACCGGTGACACCAATTCTAATTTTCCCACTACGGCCGGGGCCTTCCAAACAACGCCCGGTGGTAATGGCGATGCCTTTGTCAGCAAATTAAATCCAGGTGGTACAGCCCTGATTTACTCGACTTACCTTGGCGGGGGGGATTTTGAGGACGGGAATGGTATTGCTATTAACAGCAGCGGTAACGCTTTCATAATAGGTACAACCGCCTCCACTAATTTTCAGACCACCGCCGGTTCATTAACAACTACTTTTGTTGGCATCAG
>JAYSYV010000559.1:0-1667 GCA_043727245.1 Chloroflexota bacterium
GCCGCAAATGTCTTCCAATCCCCATCGGGGCCGGATAGCCGCCAGACCCCATAGGCATCGGCGGCCACCAACCGGCGCGAAAGGTCCAGTATTGCCGGAAGGACCGTGCTTACTTTCAATGAACTGAGCAAACTATCCGAAGCCTCCACCAGCACCGTCAATTGTTCCTCAAGCTGGCGGTGGAAATTAACCGCTTCAGTCCGCTGGGTCAGCGCTTGTTGGGTTTCGCCAAAGAGCCGGGCATTTTCCAGCGCCAGCGAAGCTCGCCGGGCTAACTCCTGGGCTAATTCCAAATCTTGCTCGGTATAGCGCCGTTTCGATTCGGTAATAGCCAGGGTAAAAGCGCCTACCCCTACCCCACGTACAATCAAAGGTACGGTGATGCCTGATTGAAGGCCCAGATTCTTTAAGGTTTCAAGGTGTTCGGGGGTTCGCGATAGCATTTCCAGGTCGGCCTCGCTAAATTCAGAGGTCAATACAGATTTCCCGGCCAGGAGTAAATCCCTTAAGGGATGGGGTTTGTTGGGTGGGTAAGGGAAACGCAGATGAAGGTTGTGGACGATGGTCTGTTTGCTCGGTACAACATGGGCTGAAGCCACTCGCCGAACTTTGTCCTTCTCTACAAAGTCAATACTGCACCAATCGGCCAGGATAGGAACTACCAGTTTGACAATATTTTGGAAGGTTTGTTCCTGGTCCAGGCTAGAACCCAATAGCTCACTGGCCCGCACCAGAAACATCTGCTGTTCTTCCTTGTATTTCCGCCCGGTGACATCACGGAAAACCAGCACAACCCCGATTGTTTCACCGGCTACATTTTTTATAGGTGCGACGCTTTTATCAATCGGAATATGGTTGCCCGATTTGGTAACTAACAGGGTATGATTTGCCAGGCCCACAATCCTACCTGACGCCAGGACTCTGGTAGCCACAGTTTCGGTCGGCTGGCGAGTTTCCTCGTTGATTATTTTAAACACCTGGCTCAATTCCTGACCGGTGGCCTCGGCCTGGCTCCATCCGGTCAAGGTCTGGGCCATCAGGTTAAGGAAAGATATTCGGCCCTTAGCATCAGTCGCGATAACCGCATCGCCGATACTGGTTAGTGTTACCGCGTAAAGTTCCCGCTCATGGGCCAGTTCATCCTGGACCTGGCGACGTTCTTCAATCTCACGCGACCGGCTTCGAAGAGCCTGTCGGAGGGTTTCGCACAGACCGCTGATTAAAATACCTTCCACTACAAAAACGGTCAGGCTTATCGCATCCTGAGCGTTAGGTAAAGTCAGGCCACTTTGAGGTTCCAGGAAAAGATAATTTGTAACCACTGCCCCCAGGAATGTAACCAGCAATCCCGGCCAGAACCCGCCGAACCAGGCTGTTATCATTATTGCCGCGAAAAAAGTTAGAAAAGGTGCAGAAGCCCCCAGCGGAGAATCGGCCAGCGCGTTAAGGCCGATTTTGAGCAGGATTGCCAGCACCAGGGCCAGGATAGCCAGGCTGTAGCGCTGAAAGGACGTGAGTTTCTGGATCGTAGCCCAGCCAGTAATACGCTCAATGATCGTATTGCGCGAAGAATCTGCTGGTTTATTTCCTTGATTACTCAAGTTTAATTCCTTCTCCAACCTGCTAAAGCTATGGCTGTTATGGCCTGATTTATACTGTCCCTATGC
>JAYSYV010000560.1:0-1664 GCA_043727245.1 Chloroflexota bacterium
GTTTTTACCGAAGGCGAAGCAATTGCCTCACGTAAGGGAGTAGTCGCTCGCCGCCAGTTTAAAGCGCCGTTTGACGGGGTTCTTTCGGCCCTGGATACCACTGCCGGTTATATCAGCCTGACCCCCAAAGCCCAGCCCTATAACCTGGAAGCCTATGTCCGGGGAATGGTGGTCGAAACTATGCCCAATTACGGGGTAAGTATTCAGCTTCAGGCCGGGTATGCCAGGGGCGCTTTTGGCTTTGGCCGCGAACGCCACGGGCTGTTGCGTGTCCTGGTGAGTAATCCTGCCGACCAGCTCGAACCTGCCGCGATTGACGCTCGCGCCACCAATTTTATTTTATTGGGCGGCTCTTACATCACCGCTGCTACCCTGCGCCGCGCCCTCGAATTAAAGGTCCGGGGCATCATTACCGGTAGTATCCAGGAGGAGGAATTAACCAAATTCCTGGAATACCGCCGCCGCTCTAACTTTTACCGGGTCGGCTCCTATAACTGGCGCTTCCCGGCTGAACCGAGCGGTCTGGATAGCCCCTTTACCCTGGTTGTCACGGAGGGTTTCGGTCTGAGGCCGATGGCAAACCGGCTTTTTGAAATGTTGACCGGCCACGATGGTGAGGAACTTTCAATTAACGGGCAGACCCAGTTGCGCCGGGGCTGGCAGCGGCCTGAGATAATCGTGCCGCTGCTGACTAATGTCGGGTCTAATCTCCAACCGGTCCGGCTTGATGGGGTGCAACTGCCTAAAGTTGGCTCGGTGGTGCGGCTGATTAATCCTACTTACCTGGGCGCGGTTGGGCAAGTCGTCGGCTTACCGGCCTCAAAAAGAGGCATACATCCCGGCCAACTCGACCGGCTGGCGAAGGTGGATGTTTCCGGCACGTCGCTGGTATTACCCTTTGCCGATATTGAAGTGCTGGACCAGAGCGGGACAGCGCCCCCTACCCGCCTTTTACCAGGCTAGTCTTTTTCCTTGAACAACGGCTGGCATGCATTTTTATCGCTATTTGAGCGTCTGTCTCATTAGGGCAGGTAACACGCTCATGGTTTGGTGAAACGCTGTATACTGAACAGGAACTACACCAATATTCTGACAACTGGTTATTTTTAGGTTCTCAACGTCTCAAAAATAAGCTTAAACAAGGTTTGGAAGCCTCTCAATTAAAATGGACCATGTTATTCCTCCACCGGCTCTCGAAGTTCTCGACCTGACCAAGTATTACGGCGAACACGCCGTTCTGGACAAACTCAACCTGAAACTGCCTCCGGCCTCGCTGGTCGGTCTGCTAGGACCGAACGGTGCGGGCAAGACGACCTTATTAAAGGCGCTGGCCGGTCTGATTAAGCCCAACAAAGGCACTATCAAAATTGCCGGGTATGACCTTGGCACTCAGGAAAGCGAAGCTCGCCGCCACCTGGCCTACGTGCCGGATGTCCCCAACTTTTACGTCGAATTGACCGTAATCGAACACATGGAACTGCTGGCCCGCGCTCATGGAGCTATGGATCAGTTTAAGGAGCAATCTGAGCGGTTACTCCGACGCTTTGGACTGTGGGCGGCCCGCCACCAGCCTTCTTTCACCCTCTCGCGGGGCATGTCCCAGAAACTGGCGATTTGCTGCGGTTTTATCCGGCCCTCCAAAGTGCTGCTGCTGGATGAACCAG
>JAYSYV010000561.1:0-1661 GCA_043727245.1 Chloroflexota bacterium
GTAAGCTCCCATTTTGGCGTGGCTAAAGATGGCCGTATCTGGCAGTGGGTCCGCGTCCCCGATGCGGCCTGGGGCAACGGTATCCCGGAAAGTCCCGACACCTCGCTGGATTGGCTGGTGGACGGCCTCAAAAGTAAAGTGAACCCCAATAACTTAACAGTTTCTATAGAACACGAAGGCAATAACGGCGACACTTTCACCGAGGAACAGTTCCAGTCCAGTCTTTGGCTGCACAAATACCTGATAAACACTTACAAAATAATACCCGACCGCAAGCACATTATCGGCCATTACCAGATTACGGCCCATTCTCGCGCTAACTGTCCTGGCAAGGGCTTTCCCTGGCAGCGGCTGATGAATGAGCTATCGGGTTTGCCCGACCCCACGCCCGAACTGCAGCCGCCGGTAAATACGCCCATCATCCCATCGCATACTACGCCCGCGAACAGTCTGGTGGATATGAAGTGGATTCAGGGCGTGAGCGGGGTAATTATTACCGACCTGGGAACCAGGACGGTCAACACCAACAACGCTTATGTGCGGACCAAGCCCTCGCTGTCCGGCACTGATGGCACGTTGCTGCGGGTCTTAGCTAAAGGCAAAACTTTGCGGTTTAGCGGCTATACCGATGCCGGTCCGGCCTTCAAGGGCGGCATGCGCTGGCTGTTGATATCCGATTTGGATAGTGGCGGGTGGCTACACGGTTCGATGGTAAGTTAGCTTTTTTTACATTTCTGACCGGGGACGAGGTAGCTCATAAAGTCCCCGGTTTTATTTTCTAAAAGTATAGGCCGGTATTACATTTAACGATTTAAGTGGTTTTAATCAGACTGTACGCAATATATAGTAGGAGTCAAATTGCGTGGCATACAAATTATAGCGATACCATATATAGTATAGTATTTGAGGACTAAAAAACCACAAAAAGTAGGCGATAAGGTTTAATAGTGGTTCACTATGGGACATAAAAAAAGAAACTGAACTAAGCTGTGAAAAATGCATTAAACATATCCCTATTTGTGTAACATATCCCCTTGACAATTGAGTGGTATGCTGATACTATGTAAACAATCCGTACCAACGCCTTGTTTACTTATAGTCGCACACGAAGGCAAAAATCAAGCGGATTGCACAAACTTCATCCGGCCTCCGGCTTTACGGGGTCCACTGTTCAACCAATTCTACCTGGGTCGTTACAGTTTATCCGGTTGCCCTGTTCTGGCAACGGCTACACTGTTCATTAGGGTCTCCTTCGGTTATATTCAACGGGTCTCCTGGGTCAACCAATTGTTATAGTAACAACGCGGCCATAGTAGGGTCAGGTTTATTTTGCCAACCCCTGGTCTGGTTGCTGTAGCAAGTAATAGCCTTAAAGCGGGTAATTATGCAATTAGTTAAACTCATAATGGGTTGTTCCCTATTCTTCATAGGTGTGTGCATAGTCGCGAGCGGCTTATATATTATCCTACGCAAAGAATACCAGGAAGCCCTCCGAACTCTCACCAAACAAAGCCCCAAGCTGGCCGGTAAATCTCCCATTGAAGACATCGTTAAACCGCTGGCGCAGACCTCGGTCCAGTTAATGGAAACCGTCAATAAACTTATCCAGACTGCTGTAGGGACTGGCGCTTTTCTGTGCATGCTCGGCTCGGCCCTGTGTA
>JAYSYV010000562.1:0-1660 GCA_043727245.1 Chloroflexota bacterium
AATGAGAGCCTTTACCTCGGCATTCAATTGTTAAAGAGCGCTTGGTTTGAGCTTACAAAAATGCCTGGCGGTCGTTTTTGCGCGAATTTTAAGTAACTAACGAAGGAGGGAGAAACTCTAACAGTTTTTTTCCTCCTCAGTTTCACCTTTTTTATTAATAAACTTTATTGATGGTTAAGCCATTGGCGGCCCCTTTAGTGCCAATTTTACCGTCCAGAGTCAGTGCAAATAATGCCTGTTGTATAAGCCCCTTATTATGTTCGCCAAATTCACCTATCAGGTCAGAAATGCTAACCGGGTGCGCGTAATCGGCTTTGCGCTCTCTGGCTATCTCTAAAATCTTCGTTTTTAGGTCATCTAAATCACTCATATAATAATTTCCTTACCCTTTAACTGCTACAGTACCCGCCTATCCGCCACCGTGTAGGTACTACCACTACCATACCAGTATTGACCCGGTAGGATTAAACCCTTACTCACTTCTCCAGTTTATCCATAATCATGAAAAGGTTGGAGCCGTCAATAAGCACTCGGACGATTTCATCGCGGGTTATTCGCTTGCCGGTTCGTGAAAAGTAATTTTCAACCAGCATATCAAGCTTTTCCGACTGACCGCGATGTAGCGAGAAAGTAGACTGAACAAACTTATTGTGTTTAGACGCTTCATCGTTATTATCTTGCATTGTCATATTTCTCCTCATGTGTTTACTTGCGCTTCTGGAAGTATACGCTTCTTTGGGCCACTCGGTTACGTAATCCAGGCTGAAACTTCTAACTTAAACCCTTCCTTTTAACTAGATTTTCGGAACCCGGCTATATCCAAAACCGATTGAAACCGACTAGCAGTTTGTCGGAGAGAGCCTTATATTGGCCGAAATGGTACTACCTGTAGTTCTAAATTGACACCCTTTGTCTATTAGTGGTAGTCATTTCGATTACTCCGACAGGCTGCTAGGGGGTAGCGTCCCTGCACGAACAGTTTATTTAGCGGAGAAAGCCTTATTTTGGCCAGAATGGTACTACCTGTAATTCTAATAGTTCTAAATTGACACAGACACACTTTGTCTATAAGTGGTAGTTATTTCGATTTCACCGGCAGGCCGCTAGGCAGTCCAGATGGGACAACTCAGTCGCTAGGCTGGCTAAATCTCTTGCCCCTATTGGTTACAATGGAACTGTGGTTTAGCAAGTTCAAATAGGAGGTTTCCACTATGCAAGACAAAGATAAATCCAGTGAAGAAGATGTTTCGGCTGAATTGAGCAACGAAGAATTGAAACAGATTGCAGGAGGTCTGGAATCTTTAAGTGAAATGGGTGAAATGCAATAATAACTCAAAATGCAGCAGTATATAGACCAGATGACCAGGTTGGATACTGCGGCCAGTAATATCCTTAAAAAGATATCACCGGCTACCCAGAGCATCATCCTAAATATAAAGTTATAGAACAGGCAGGCCAGCCATCCTGGGGTGTGCTATAGCTCTGGCGTTCGCCGCCAACTGAACTGTCACACCGGCAAACTGGCCCGGCCTACCTCTCTCTCAATTAAACCAAACCCTACACCTTAGATTATTTTGGTGTGGGGGTCGGCGCAGCCGGTGCGACAGCGGCAGTCCCGACCGGCGTAAAGCTGGTTTCACCCCGGTAGCCAGTACCTTTA
>JAYSYV010000563.1:0-5305 GCA_043727245.1 Chloroflexota bacterium
GGGCCGGGCCTGTGGAAAGTCGCCGGGCCGGGTGACAAAAGTAGTAAACCGGCCCTCACCCATTACCGGGTTGAGCAAGCCGGGCCAGCCGATGCTTACAGCCTGCTGCGCTTGAAGCTCGAAACTGGCCGGACCCACCAGTTGCGGCTGCACCTGGCCCATATCGGCTGCCCGATTATTGGCGACCCTCTCTATGGCAATCTCCAAAATTCCCCGGCCTCGACCAGAGAACGCCGTCCGGCCCATCCCGGCGCAATTGACCGGACTAAAAACACGGCCACAACCGCCCCTTTTCCACACCTTTTGCTGCATGCCGCCCGCCTGGCTTTTGCCCATCCTGTCACCAATAAGCCGGTCAGTTTTGAAGCGCCCTTGCCGCCGCTTTTTAAAGAAGCCCAGGCCGGTAAACCCTTACCCGGTCTAGAATTAGCTGTCCGGCTGGCCGGGTCCAGCGTTTCCCGGCTAAAAGCATCCGACCGGTCTGGCCTGGCCGACCTGTTGGAACTGGCGGCAGCCCGGCGTAACCCCTTTAGCCAGGACCCGGCCCAGACAACCACGGCCTACCGCCTGGTAAACGGAGCCGGGGACGGACTACCCGGCATTACCCTCGACCGTTACGCCGAAACGCTGGTCCTGAACTGCTACGACCCCCAGCTTGAACCCGGCCACCCGGCCCTGGCCCTTGTAGTCGAAGAAATCGGGCGCATCTGGCCTGACTGGTCTGTTTATGGGAAATTCCGGCCCCGCCAGGCTTCCAACCTGGCCCAGACCGGCGAAACAATCGCTCCGGAACTTCCTTTGCGGGGAAAAGACCGGCCTGAAGTAACCGGCCTGGAAAACGGCCTGAGCTATCTGATCAGGCCAGGTGATGGGCTTAGTCCCGGTCTGTTCCTGGATATGCGTGAAATCCGCACCCGCTTGGCCCCCCTGGTCAAGGACAAATCGGTCCTGAACTGCTTTGCCTTTACGGGCGCTTTCGGCCTGGTAGCCGCCCAACATGGAGCCAGCCGGGCCATTAATCTGGATGCCGGGCAGCGGGCGCTGGATTGGGCCAAACAGAACTATCAACTCAACGGCCTCGCTCCCGATAACTACGACTTTGTCACCGGTGATGTATTCGACTGGCTGAGTCGCTTCACCCGGCGCGGCCAGCAGTTTGAGGTGGTTATCCTGGACCCGCCCAGTTTTTCAACTGTAAAAAAGACCCGCTGGTCCGCCGAAAAAGACTATGGCGAACTGGCGGCCCTGGCGGCTAAGAGCGTGGCTCCCGGTGGACTGCTGATAGCCTGTACCAACCATGCCGGGTTGCCCAGGCGCAATTTCCGCCAGATGGTCACAGGTGCGCTAGATGCCACCGGGCGGCCCTTTGAAATCCTGGGACATTACCACGAACCGGAACTGGATTTTCCCCGTCCCGTCGGGATCGAAGGCTATCTGAAAGTGTTGTTTCTTCGATTGGGCTAAGACAGCGTGGAACGTTAAACACTCAAAGCCGCAACAGGTTGCCAAAAAGAAAGCAAAAACCTGACCTGGATTTTTATTGGGCCTTACCTTTTACGTTCCAGTTTAATAATTTCTACCAATGAAAGGAAGAGATTGATGCCAACCACAACTGTGCGCTATGTAGCGCTGCTGGTCGCTTTGCTAGGAGTGGGTTTACTTATCTGGCGGAGCGCGGCTAGCGGCAGTGGTCCAGTTTATGACACGGTACGCCTGATTCATATTTTGGTAGCCCTGGGCCTACTCGGAATATTTGAAGCGGCCATGGCCCGCCGCAAACGCGCTAAAGCCTTGAACTCGACCGGCCTTCAACTTGGCACTATCGGTCGCGTCTTACTGACCCTGGCCTTAGTGGTAGGTATCATTTTGCTTCTATCGCTCGTCTTTAACTGGATTAGCGGCAGCACCTATGACCAGGTAATCTATCTGCACACCTTGCTGGGACTGTCTGCGGTTGGCGTGGTTACACTGGTCTTTGCCAGGAGATATAATACTTCAAAGTAAAGATGTAGTGATAAAAATTTTTACAATGATTTTACACTTTTTGCACAGTTAATTAGTATGTTTAGGGCATAATGAACCATGTAGCCGAGTAAAAACGGTTTGAAAGTCTTAATCAGACGCGGAAGTTAATTCTTAGAAGCGGCAGGGCCAATGCTAAAAAGCGCCATCAGTGCAAAACCAAACCGGACGATTCACTCAACCTGGAAAGCTCCTGGTTTGCTGCTATCAGTGGTTATGTTAAGTCTGAGCCTGATTGCCTGTGGCAGCAATAGCACCACCGGAGATACCCGCACGCTTGATGCGACTGCCGCGCCTTCTGGGGCTACGCCGTCTGCTACCGAAACTGTCGCCAGTACGACCGCACTGGCTACTACCGACCCGGCCCTGACTACGGCTTCGACCGCTACTAGCACACCATTACCGGCCACCACTACGGCTGCTATTGCCGGGCAACCTGCTACCGCCATTAGCACACCCGCCGCTTCGAGCAGCGGTACAAACGCAAGCGACCAGCTTGAAAGCAATTCGGTCGTAGAGGTAGTTAAAAAGGTCGGCCCGGCTGTCGTAACGGTTTACAACAAGAGTAAATATAACCCTACTACCCGCCGGGTTATTCCCAATCAACCGACCCCCGGCGCGGACTCCCAAAGTGGCACTAACGGCCTGGTCGTGCAGGGCATCGGGAGCGGGGTGATTGTCAGTAGTGATGGTTATATCGTCACTAATAATCACGTGGTAGATGGTCAAGAAGGGCTGGCCGTAGCCCTCAACGACGGCAAGACTACTGTCACGGCCAAACTGATCGGGCGAGATGTCACGGGCGACCTGGCGGTACTCAAGATTGAAGGTCCAGTACCCGGTTTCACCAAATTTGCCGACAAAGCCGAAGTAGGGGAAACGGTTGTAGCAATCGGGGCGGCCCTGGGGAACTTTCGCAATTCTGTCTCCAAAGGTGTCATTAGCGGCTTGAACCGGACGTTGCCCTCCGATAACGGCGTATATGTCCAGACCGATGCCGCGATCAATCATGGCAATAGTGGCGGCCCCCTTTTGAACCTGCGCGGTGAAGTTGTGGGGATTAATACAGCGGTCTTACGCAGCACTGGCAGCAGCACCCGTTCCCAGAACGGCACTTATGATATAGCCGAAGGTCTTGGCTTCGCCATACCGGCCAACGTCGCTAAATACGTTTCGGACCAGTTGATCAGCAAGGGTAAGGTGACACGCTCTTATTTCGGCATTTCTTACCAGATGATTACACCTGCCGAAGCCGGAACTCTTAGCGTCAATGGCCGGGCTTTCCCGCAGGTCGAAGGAGCCTGGATAAACAGTTCCGGCGGCGGTTCAGGCATCGTCAAAGATGGTCCAGCCGAGAAAGCGGGCCTGAAAGATAACGATGTGATTACGACGGTGGACGGCCAGCCGCTCAACGATAACAACCCGCTGGTGAACGTCATCCTGGGCCACAAACCGGGCGATACCCTCAAGCTAACCGTCCAGCGGGGCGATCAGGTTCTAACATTGAACATAACTCTGGGGGAGCGACCCAGTGACACTTAGACTATTTTCCACCTGTCCTTGTCCTTATTCACAGTTCTAGCATCAGAACTGTACCAATTCAACCTGTTATCAGAAGATGAAGTCGCGAGCCTTCATCTTCTTTATTTTATAATGATGTAACTTCGCCAGGTACGACCCATGCCACGCCCATCGGGACTATCCCTTCCCTGGAAGATAGCGAGGGTAAGCTGGTAACTGCCTATGGCTTCCTGAACTACGGTACTGTCGCGCCTTACCAGCTTACGGCCCAGGGTATCACCAGTAATTTAATCGTTCAGGCATCGGTAGCACCCCTGGCGGGTTCCTGAACTTTGGAGGTGGAAACCAATTTCCTGGGGAACCCTTACAGAAATTTAATTTAACTTCTTCTTAGGTCCGGGCCAGGCTGAGAATATCGGCTAAAACACCGCTTGCGGTAATCTCAGCCCCTGCACCCGGACCCTGAACAATCAGGGGATTGTGGTCGTAACGGGCTGTCTTAAAGACTATCATGTTGTTGGTCCCTTGCAACCGGCCAAAAGGCGAATACTTTTCGACCTTTTCCAATCCGACCCGGCATTTCCCTTGCGTGACCGTTGCCAGATAGCGCAAGACCTTACCCTCGTCTGCCGCCTCGCGCACCCGCCGGGCATATTCTTCGTCCAACCGGGGCAAACTCTTCATAAAGCCGCTAATATCCAGTTCGGCCATTTCGACCGGGTACAGCGGCTCGATTTCAACGTCCTTTAGTTCCAGGCTACTACCCAGCAAGCGCGACAGAATCAAAGCCTTGCGGGCTACATCAACGCCCCCCAGGTCGTCACGCGGGTCCGGCTCGGTAAAGCCTTTTTCTGCGGCTTCCCGGACCGCCTGGCTGTAGGCCACACCTTCTTCCAGGCGACTGGTCAGATAGGCCAGAGTGCCGCTAAAAGTGCCGTTTACCTGATGTACCTGGTCCTGGGCATCCTGCAAAGAGTTGATAGTGCTGATAATCGGCAAGGCCGCCCCGACCGTCGTTTCGTAACGCAGGCGGTTAGCCCCTGTCCCGGCTGCCGCAATCATCTGGCGGTAAGCCTGGATAGGGCCGCATAAAGGGCGCTTGTTTGCCAGGACAGCCCGCTGACCCTGGCGCAGGGCGGCGGTAATCACCGGCTCCATTACGGTTTCGGAGGCTCCGCTCACATCCACTACTACCAGCCGGGCTCCCCGGTCGTCTCGGCGCAAGCGGTCGAGTTCGGTTGCCAGGACCGCCAGGTCGCCGGGTTTCTGGACCGCCCCCTGCTGGTTAATCAGCCTTTCGGGCGGGTTGGCCTGCAAACCAGCCACCAGGTGACGCAAATGTTGAGGCGAAAGGGCCGAATTTTCATCTAAATGTAGGACCGAACCGCTATCCGCCAGGGCGCGGTAGCGCAGGTCAACCCCCAACCGGCTGTAAATCGCCGGGGCGTTCTGTGTCACCAGACCGAGCAAAGCCCGACCAACCCCGCCCATACCGTATTGAACCAATTCTACTACCCGGTTTGCACCGCTATAACTCACCTTTTTTCTCCTGGCCTAATTACTAATAGTAATCGTGGAACGTAAACGTTAAACCTTGAACCTGAAATACACCTGTCGTTAAAATCATTCGATTATTATAAGGTACTACGAAACATCAAAGATTTAAAGCTGCTTTATAGCTAATTCTCTATCGTTAAATTACTCCCACTTTACCCGTTTCCCGTATTCTACCATGCCGGAGGCACAGCTTTTGCTTTGTTAA
>JAYSYV010000564.1:0-1656 GCA_043727245.1 Chloroflexota bacterium
GGATGTTGGAGGGGGCCAACTGAGGGTAGAAGTGGGGACCACATTGACTATATTATAGATATAATTACAATGCTGTAACATTTATTTTAACCACTTGAATTACTCATTTTAAAGTGTTACTATTAAAACATCTTAAGGACCTTAGTTTCACTACCATTATCAAAGCAAACATAGTATCAGTGCCCCATTTTGGTCTGTACTTATGTAGGCTCTAAAATCATCGACCCTGAACTTCTCATCTCAATGGGAGGTTTTTACTTTTACCGGACGGAGAAAAATGCATTACACCGGAAAACTTACCCAGCGTTCTAAAACTATCCTTCTATCCGCCCTTGTCAACCTTTTTCTTTTCCTGGCCGCTTGCGGAGAACTTGCAACACCAACTTCCAGCCCAACTGTTACACCTTTACCGGTTCTCGCCGCAACCGCCACAGTGGCCCAGGCCGCTCCACAAAAAGTTGAAGCTACGGCTACCTCTTTTCCGGCCACGGCCACTGCCACTCCCATCCCTACCGCAACTAAAGTACCGGCCACTGCGACACCAGTACCAACCCAGACACCGGTTCCACCAACCGCAACCCCTCTTCCGCCTACGGTTGCCCCAACATCATCCGCTGTAGTCCTGGGAAACCCTGTTCGCCCTGGTGAAACCCTGGCTCAACTCGTAAGAGTCATCGACGGTGACACCATCGACGTTTCCATCACTGGCGGCCCTGCCACTCGCGTCCGCCTTATCGGCATGGATACTCCCGAAACTGTCGATCCCAACCGCCCCGTAATGTGTTTCGGTGCCGAAGCCACCGCCAAAACCAAAGAACTCCTTGCCCAATCCAGCGGCGAACTCATCCTGGTAAAAGACGTCTCAGAAACCGACAAGTACGGTCGCATTCTCCGCTACGTCTACTTCAAATCCGGCAGTTCGACCCTTATGCTCAATGAAGAACTCGTTCGCTGGGGTTTCGCCCAGGTCAGCACTTACCCACCCGACGTAAGATACCAGGAACTTTTCACAAACCTAACCCGTGAAGCGCGTGACGCCAAGCGCGGTCTCTGGAATGCCTGCGGCACCTTCGGCCTTCCCCTGGTAGCACCTACGGCCACTCCGGCGCCCCTGCCTCCAACTGTGAAGTCTGACCCAACCGCTGCCCCGGTAGCCCAGCAACCTTCTTCCGGCACAGTCAAATTCATAGCTGTCAACGGCGTCCCGCGTGGAAACCGCGCCAGCGCCACGGTCCAGGCCCCTCCCGGTGTCACCTGTTCAATCGAATATACCGTCCCATCCGGCCGCTCCAGCACCGCCCAGGGTCTTGACCCCAAAACAGTCGGCTCCGGCGGCACTATTTCATGGAACTGGCTTATAAGTGGCAACACAGGCCGTGGAACCGGCACCATCACCGTCACCTGTGGTGGCACTACCATAAGCAGTCCTATTACTATCAGCTAAATAGTTACTTACATGACGCGAATGGAGCAAAAACTTCCTATGGCAAATTATTTTACTCAACAGTGGAATAAAAAAACCTATGATATAAATAAGAAATCAAATCCTTCTGGACCCCTTGACCACACTGCAGGGAATCTTTTTCGTTCAAGAGGAGTAAAATCAGGAGATTATGTCTATGTTATAGCCTATAACAAGGGCAAACTTTGTCTTAT
>JAYSYV010000565.1:0-5294 GCA_043727245.1 Chloroflexota bacterium
GATTTACCAGGAAATCCTGGCAGCGGTCCGGGCGGGCAATATAGGTCTGACCTCCGATATTGACGGTACACTCAGCCCGATAGCTCTCACTCCTTCCGAATCTTTTGTGCCAGAAGAGGTAAAAGCGGCCCTGGAAAAAATTCACGCTTCGGGCAAATTCAAGCTGGTAGCCATGGTGTCGGGCCGGAGTTCCCTGGATGGCCGCCGCCTGGTCGGCTTGCCTCAATTGCTGTACCTGGGCAATCACGGCATGGAAGCCCTCAATCCCCATGGCGAGAATCCCGTGTTAGCCGAGCCGGTGGTGATGTATAAACCGCTGGTGGGGGCGGCCCTGGACTTTACCCGCCAGAACTTGCTGGCTCACCCGGCCCAAGATTTCGGCTTTAACAGCCAGGACACCAGTAGTGTGGGCTGGGAAAATGCTTTACATTTCGAGGACAAGGGTATTACCGCCTCAATTCACTACCGGCTTTGCCCGGACCCGGACCTGGCCCGGCAGACTATCCTGGCGGAAGTCCGGGCGGTCTGTGCCAATACCGGCTTAGTAATCACAGAAGGCCGGTTGGTGGTCGAAATTCGCCCGCCGGTGGTAATAAATAAAGGCACTGTGCTGGAAGACTTGGCCCTGCAATACGGCCTGGAAAGTCTCATCTTCCTGGGAGATGATTTGACCGATGTGGACGCTTTTCTAGCCCTTCGTAAGCTGGAGCAAATGGGCGGTAAATTCAAACAGGGTTTCTCGATTGGAGTACTTAGCCCCGAAATGAACCCTAAAGTTCGGGACACGGCAGATTACATGGTGGACGGGGTTAGCGGGGTGGCAGCTTTCTTAAACTGGCTGGTAGCCCAGCTTTAATGACGGACACTTCCAAAATTGGTCAGAAGTAGCAGATAAAGGAGCAACAAGACCTGGCGATGACTGAAAATACGCAAAATAATCCTCAAAAAGCTGGCGCGGACGCACAGATTTCAAGCTCAAATCTGGCAGAGTTGCAGGCGATTTGCCAGCGCGTTTTAGGCGGTCGCCGGTTGGTGATTGCCAGTAATCGGGGGCCAGTGACTTACGAAAAAACCGAATCCGGCGAATTGGTTGCCAACCGAGGCAGCGGCGGCGTAGTTACGGCCCTAAGTTCGCTGACCCATATTACGCCTCTGACCTGGGTAGCCGCTGCCCTGAGCGAGGCTGACCGCGAGATTGCGATCCTTGAAGAGTCCGAACTTCCCCCGGAAGCCCAACCGGAAGACAATTTGCGGATGCGTTTCGTCAATATTGACGAGGATAGTTTTAATAAATATCTGAATGTTATCAGTAATCCGCTGCTCTGGTTTGTCCAGCATGAAATGAACGATTTGCTGTTGGAGGAACGCGAAACCACCAGCGGAATGTGGCTGGCCTGGCGCGAAGGATACGTCTTTGCCAACCGCGAGTTTGCCAGGGTGGTCGCCGAGGAAACCGGGCGCGAGGACTCGGCTCCTTACGTTGTTTTCCACGATTACCAGTTGTATCTGTCGCCGGGTATTCTGCGGCAGGGCCATCCCGATTTGACCCTGATGCACTTTACCCATATTCCCTGGCCTGGCCCGGAAACCTGGCAAAATTTGCCAAGTACCTGGGTCCGCACCATCTGTAAATCTTTACTGGATTGCGATATCGTCGGCTTCCAGACTAACAGCGCCGCCCAGGCTTTTGCCGATACCTGCCGGGCCTTTGTGGCTGGCCTGACGGTGGAAGAAACCGACCAGGGCTACTTGAATATCTCGAAATTAAATGATAAGGGCGAAAGCTCGGTAACACGGGTGCGGGCTTACCCGATTTCAATTGACCCCCAGGAAGTGCTGAAAGTCTACCACACCCCGGAAGCCACCGAATGGAAGCAACAACTGACCGAAGAACTGAGCGACTACGAAAAGTTGATTGTGCGAGTTGACCGGCTCGACCCCAATAAAAATGTGCTGGCCGGGTTCGAGTCCTACCAGCAGATGTTGAAGAACCGGCCCGATTTGAACGGCAAGGTGGTCTTTTTAGCCTTACTGGTTCCCACTCGCGAATCTGTGCAGGAATACGCCCAGTACAAAGACCAGACCTTTGAACTGATTGACCAGATCAACCAGGAATTTGGCCGGGAAGGCTGGGAGCCGGTCCACTATATTTATGGCAACGATTATCCCCGCGCCCTGGCCGCTTTGAGTATGGCCGATGTGGTGCTGGTAAATTCGGTCGCGGATGGTATGAACCTGGTAGCTAAAGAGGCCGTTATTGTCAGCGAACGGCAAAGCGTGCTGGTGCTTTCGACCAATACGGGAGCCTGGGAGGAACTGGGCCAATATTCCAGCGGGGTCGCACCGGACGATGTAGAAGGAACTGCCCAGGCGCTCATCACGGCCCTGGAAATGCCCGAAGCGGAAAAAGCCGCCCGCAGTCAGGCTCTGAGTGAGATTATTTACAAAAATGACCTGTCTAATTGGCTTGCCAGCCACCTTTCGGGTTTGGGAAAGTTCAAACGGCAACCTTAAACCTTAGCTGAAGTATCTTTTACCCGACCTGACGCAGTTTCTGGATGCGCCCGTCTCCCGGCTCAGCCAGGTAAATATCACCGGCTGTATCGACAGTCATGGCCGAAATTGGAGCGAATTGGCCGTTGCCCGGTGTCATGGGTGAAGGGTTAAACAGACTGTACCACGCCCTAACAAATGGCCTCTAGGTATTTAAGAAATAAAAGAGGACTGGCTTCGGGTTGAAGCCAGTCCTCTTTTATTTAGTTTTACAATTGCACGGCAAAAGCCAATTTCAAGACATCGCCCGGCTTATAGATTGAAACCAGGGGCTGACCGGGTTGAGGCCGCCCGGTGCTGGGCAGGGCCGGGATAGACAACCCCGCCGCCTGACCTTTAGCCGAGATTACCACCACTGTCGCTTTGGGTTCGACTACTATTGCCTGAGCTACCCGGTCGTCAGTTGCCAGTTCAATAGTGGGAACGCCGTTGGTGGCCCGGCCCTTGGGGGGATACTGTTCTAGCGGCACTTTTTTGCCCTGCCCGCTGGCGGTCAAGACCAGCAAAAAGCGCCCTGACGACTGTCCGGCGGGCAAGTAAACCGCGCTGACCAACAGCACTCCACCTGGCACATTTATGGCCTGGACTCCCTGGCTCAAGCGGCCTTGCTGGGCGCGTACATCTTCGTCCGAAAAGCGCAGGGTGTTGGCCTTGTCGGTTGTCACCACGTATTCGCCCGGTTCGCTCTTTTTCCCTGCCAGTGGGGCTGGAATCAGCATCGCCGTGACCACGCCGTCCCCCTCGCCCAGTTTGAAATCGGAGATACTTTCAAGTCCGGCGGTACGATATTCCGCGAGTGGAGCCTTCTTGACTTTGCCCTGTTTGCTGAACTCGACTACGTAATAATTTTCGTCAAAATCCGAGAAACCCAGCATTGAAATTACTTGCTCTTTGGCATCAAGTTCTAAAATCTTGCGTAAACTTTCACCCTTACCGGCTTTAGTGCCTTCGGGAACCGCGCTGACCGCCAGACCAAAGGCCCGGCCCTGGTCGGTGATAAAGAGCAAGCGGTCCTGCGAACTTAGTTTCAGCGGGGCCGCCCCTAACTGGTCGTAGCCGCCCGGTAGAGTTATTAATACACCGCCGGTTTTATCTTTTTTGTTTTTGCTAAAGCTATCGGCGGGGAGCGCCTTTATCGCGCCATCCCGGCTGAGGGCTATTAGTACCTCTTTGTGAGTAACGATGTTGGCTATTTCTTCTACTTCGGCGTGAGGCGAACCTTCCGCGTCAATGACCGTCCGGCGTTCGTCCCCGAAGCGTTTCATCAACTCGGTCATCTCTTTTTTGAGCAGTGCCACCAGCAGTTGCGGGTCGGCCAGCAATTCTTCCAGTTCGGCAATCCGGGTCGTTAGTTCATCTTTTTCGGCGTTATACTTGCCTGCATCCAGCCGGGTGACTTGCGATAAGGTCATATCGGCGATTACCCCGACTTGTTTTTCGCTCAGTTTGTACTTGGTTTGGATTTTGGTCCGGGCTTCTTCCCGGTCAGCCGCTTCCTGGAAGATTTTTACAATCTGCTGGGCGTGCAGACTGCCTATAATCAAGCCCTCAATGATATGCAACCGTTCCCTGGCCCGTTCCAGGTCGTGCTGACTGCGGCGGCGCAAGACATCCTGCTGATGCCGGTTCCAGTAATTCAACAGTTCCAGCATACCGACCTGTTTAGGCTGGCGGGCTGTTTCCATTGGCTCCCCGAACAAAAAGACCATCTGGGCCGTTATGGCAATTTGCAGGTCGGTTTCAATGTAAAGCTGCTGCAAAACCTGGGTTGGCCGGGTTTCTTTCTTTAGTTCAAGCACAATACGAGTGCCTTTTTCGGTGTCGCTTTCGTCGCGCACGTCCGGCACTAGACCCTCTAGCTTGCGGTCGTTGATGGCCTTGACCATCGAAGCCTTAACCCGGTCCTTGCCGATGGGCGGAATTCCTACCACAATCAGCGCACGCTGGCGAGTGCGCTGATTTTCTTCCAGGCGAACTTCACCCCGCACTACAATCCGGCCCTTGCCGGTCGTCAGGTAATCCCGAATACCGTCAATACCCATTACAGTGCCGCCACCGCTGAAGTCCGGCCCCTTGATGAAGGTCATCAATTGCGCGACATCCATGCCCGGTTTGTCCAGGAGCGCCATACAGGCCCGCATTACTTCGGTCAGGTTGTGCGGCAGAATGTTGGTCGCAAGGCCGACCGCGATACCGCTGGAAGGGTTGACCACCGGCGGAATCCGGCCTGGCATATAGTCCGCCTCAAGCACACGTGGGTCTTGCTTGTAAGTCGGGCGCAACGAAACGGTTTCCTTTTCAATATCGGCCATCAGGGCTTCGGCTAGCGGCGAGAGGCGGGCTTCGGTGTAACGGTAAGCCGCCGGAGGGTCGCCATCTATCGAGCCAAAGTTGCCCTGGCCCTCTATCAGAGGATAGCGCATGGTGAAGTCCTGGGCCATGCGAACCATCGCGTCATAGACCGAGGTATCGCCGTGGGGGTGGTAATCGCCCAGGATACTACCCACGATTTCAGCCGATTTTACGGTCGTGCGGGTGGAAAGAAAGCGCCTGGTCAGCATCCCATAGAGAATCCGCCGCTGGACCGGTTTGAGGCCGTCACGGGCATCCGGCAAGGCGCGGTCGGTAACAACCGAGAGGCCATAAGCGGCATAAGCCCGCTGCAAGATTATCGAGAATTCTTCAGATTGGATATTGTTATCGAACAGAGTCGTCATTGTTTTTATTTCTACTCTTTATTT
>JAYSYV010000566.1:0-1655 GCA_043727245.1 Chloroflexota bacterium
GTTAGTAAGCCGCTTTCAGCATCGGCCACCAGCACAATCATCAAAATACCGTCACGAGCCAGTAAACCCCGGTCCTTTATTACCACGTCCCCAATATCGCCCACCGTCGAACCGTCCACGTAGATTGGCCCCGCCGGGACGCTGCCGGTAATGCCGCCAAAACCCTCGCCAAATTCAGCGACCTTTCCGTTGTCCATAATCAGGATATTGGAAGTTTCATAACCAAGTTCCTGGGCTAGTTTGGAATAAAGGGCCAGGTGGCGCGGTTCGCCGTGAATAGGCATTACGTAGCGCGGCTTGACCAGATTTATCATGAGTTTAAGCTCTTCCTGGCTGGCGTGGCCGGAAACGTGGACCCGCTGAATGGCGCTGTAAATCACGTTAGCGCCCTGACGCACCAGGCTGTTGATAATCCGACCTACCGAAGTTTCGTTACCGGGAATAGGCGTGGCCGAAATAATAACCGTGTCGCCCGGCTGAATAGAAAGGGTCTTGTGTTCCTTGTTGGCAATCCGGCTCAGGACGGCCATTGGTTCGCCTTGCGCCCCTGTAACCACATAAGCCACCTGCAAAGGGTGCTGGCTGGCCGCTTCTCCAGCCTTGATAAGCGTATTTTCGGGAATATCCAGGTAGCCCAGGTCGCGGGCCATCGCCACGTTATTTTCCAGGCTGCGGCCTAAAGGAGCCACCTTGCGCCCGTATTTATAGGCCACGTCCAGCACTTGTTGAATTCGGGAAATCAGCGAGGCAAAGGTCGCTACAATAATCCGACCCTCGGCATCGCGGAAAAGCTGGTCGAACGCCTGGGTGACGACAGACTCGCTGGGGGTCATGCCGGGCGACTCGACATGAACACAGTCGCTCATTAAGAGGTCTACACCCCGCATACCGATTTCAGCCAGCTTGCCAAACTCGGTAACTTTGCCGTCCACCGGGGTCTGATCGAATTTGAAATCGCCAGTATGGACGATTAAACCCGCCGGGGTCGTAATTGCCAGGCCCACGCCATCCGGGACGGAGTGCGACACCCGAAAGAATTCCACCTTAAAAGGCCCGACCTCGATAATATCGTCCGGGCTAACCACCCGAATTTGAGCGCCTTCCACTAACTTGCGCTCTTTGAGCTTTACCCGGACCAGCCCGGCAGTCAGGCGGGTGCAGTAGAGCGGTAACTGGATACCAAGTTGGGGCAGCAGATAAGGTAAAGCCCCGATGTGGTCTTCGTGGCCGTGGGTTAGAAAGATGGCCCGGATGTGGTCGAGCTTATCCTGCAAGTAGGTAATATCGGGGATAACCAGGTCTACGCCGTGCATATCGGCGGTCGGAAAGCCCAACCCTACATCCACCAGGATAATATCGTCGCCATATTCAAAGCAGGTAATATTTTTACCTACCTCCCCCAGGCCACCCAAAGGGATAACCTTAACGCGAGTTGGTGTCTGGACTTCTATTTGTATATCTTCCAAAAAAAACCTCTTTGTACTAGTTACAATACTTATTTACCCGGCTACAGCCATACAGGGACCGCCGCTCCTTATTCATAGGAGGAGAAATCTGAGGATGTATAAAGTAAAGTTGAGGGCGAGGCCGCCAACTATACCCTGACTTGAGGCGTTTTCCCTTTGGGCAAGAAAGCCAGGCAAAGGCCAATAAAA
>JAYSYV010000567.1:0-1654 GCA_043727245.1 Chloroflexota bacterium
TCAACTGTTGCCAGTGCGGCTACCACTGCTGTCTCTGTGACTACTGTAGCTGTTATTACCGTCCCGGCTACTACAGCCGTTACGACTACGGCTGCTCCCACCACTCAGGCGACTACCACGATGGCAGCCACTACAGCCAGTCCTACCACCGTTGCCCCAACGACCAAAGCGGTTTCGACCACCGCCAGCGTTTTGTCCAATGCTATCCGGCAGACCGATTGGGCTAAAGTCCTTCAAAACGACCCGCAACTGAAGCAGGAGCCACCTTTAGACTCAACCTTCAAAATTTATATCTCGGTCAAAGCCGCCGAGGGTCTTGCTGGAGCGCCGGACCTGACCGGTATTATCTACCTGGATGTTGATAAAGATGGCCTGGAAGAAGCGGCCATTCCGCTCATTTCGGGTGGTACAGCCGGTAACATTGGCTTTTTGCTGTACCGCTGGGGCCAACCAACGCCCCGGCTGGTCGGCTGGCAGGAAGGTTACAAACAAGGTCTCAAAACGGTAGGCGGCAAGCTGGTGGCGACTAACGCGGTTTACAGCGGTTGGGAACCAAACTGCTGCCCCAGCGGTTATTCAACCATTACCTACGCCCTGACCGGCGACAAATTGCAGGTGGCTTCCAGCCGGACGGATGGCTATGCCGAGGCCCAGCCGCCCACGGTGGACCAGTTTTATATTTATATAAATACGAAGGAGCTTGATAAGGCTTACCAGTTCCTTTCCGACACTTACCAGAAAGCCAATCCTTACGCTAAGTGGGCCGCCGGTTTCGCTAACACTCAGCAAGTTACAACTGAAAGTGTGACAGATGCCAGCGCCCCCAATACGGTGCGGGTTAACCTTGAAACTACCGATAAGTCGGCCAATGGCCCGGTAATTAAACATTTTAGCGGAACCTGGAAACTGGTCTGGAGTCCAGAACGAACTGGTTGGCTTTTGAACGAAGCGAAAATCCAGGAGGTAGCCGGTACGAACGGTTCAACCGCCAAAGTTCTACCACTTTTCCAACCCATTCTAGCCTCTTTAAAGCAAAAGACACCTTTGCAAATTGCCCTGCCCACCTCTATCGAAATCCCTGCCCCGCTTAAGCTTTATGCTTATATCGAAAAGGCCGACACAAGCAGCTACTTTATTGAGTTGGATTTCGCGCCGGATTGCAAAGGCTCGACCGTTTGCCGCTATGGCAGCCTGGCCGGGGAAGTAGTTGGCCTGAACCCGCAGCCGTTAAAAGGCCAAAAAGTACCTCTGGTGGGCGGAGTTACCGGCTATTTCACGGAGGCGACCTGTGGGGCCAGTTGCGGCGATGCGACTCTTAGCTGGGAGCAGGGAAATGTCCGGTATACGGTCGGGAGCAAAGCCGCCAAACTGGATACATTGGTCAAAATAGCCAATTCAGCCATCAGTAACGGCCCGGTCTAAAGGTTGGTTACTGGGGATTCTTCGGCGACTCGGCCCGGTAAATGGCGCAACCAGGCGTAGTAACGGTTAAGGGCCGGGTCGCCGGGGAATTGTTCGGCCCGCCAGTAAACCCACAACAGCCAGAGCGCCCCCAGGATTAGCCCGCCGCCAAAGCCACGCCGGTAACTTTTAAACATGGTCCGGTTCCCTTTTTGAGTCACCCTGGACGTATTTAAGCAGGTGCTTCGGGCTG
>JAYSYV010000568.1:0-5292 GCA_043727245.1 Chloroflexota bacterium
GTGAACATTGCCAGGTTCATCAGGTAGAGCGCCAGCGGGATGAATAGAAAGTGCAGGGTTTCCTGGGCCGGGTCGCTGCGGTCCGCGCCGGACAGGCGGTTGAGCAGGTAGACCATTAACAGGCTAATTAGACCCCAGGCGATGAAGTTCGCTTCCGGCACTCCGTAATAAAAGCCTCGGTCGTGCCAGGTCCAGTAGCCCTGGATATACACTGCCACCGGCTCCATCAAAAAGTCGCTAACAAGGGCTAATCCGGCTGAAATTCCCAGCAAGACCGCTTCGTTCCAATCGGGCCGGAGCTTTCGTAGCAAATAGCGAGTGATGAAAAAGGCCGATAGCACTACCATCAGCCAGGCGAAGATGATACCTACCGGCACGCCCAGCAGCTTGGGTGATAACACTTCGCTATAGCTGTAGCGCCCAAAAGGCAGCCCGGTAGCTACGCCGATAGCCTCAACCGCCAGCCCCAATCCAAAAAGACTGAAGCTTGCCAGCAAACCGCGCTTGAGGCCGAAGTTTAGCGTAACCCAACTTGCCGCCACCAGTCCGCCCACCACCAGCATGAAACTAGCCATCCAGGCGGTATCCGGCGGCACTCGGTCGAACATTACCAGGATGACCGACGAAGGGTATATCCAACAATAGACCCCGAAGGCGGTTAACATGAAAACCCGGTTTAATTGGGTTTTTCTCACGGGTTAATTCCTTTTGATAAAAAAGTTAGTAGCCGGTAGTCGGTAAATAGACAGGTTCTTAAGTCGGTCAGATTTACCGGAGCTATTATACTTTGTTTGAGGAAATGCAGGGCGTGAATGTTAGTCTAAAGAATGAAGATATGGGAAAAGAGTTATAGTCCTGGACGCAATGCTAATTCCTGGTAAGCTATAAATATAGCACTAATGAGAGTTTATAGGTTCTACCTGATCACTGACTATTCTCATCCGAAGTTATGGCGAACAAATAATGGTCTTCCCAGCGGTTGTTTATTTTCAGGTAGCGTAGAGCCACCCCTTCCCGGCGGAAGCCTGCTTTTTCTAGAACCTTCTGCGAACCGAGGTTGTTGGTCAGGGTAGCGGCGGCGACCCGGTGCAAGCCCAATTCTTCAAAGGCGAACCGGACTACCCGTTTGACAGCCCTGGTTGAATAACCGCGTCCGTTGTAATCTTCGGCCAGGAAGTAGCCCAGGTTAGCGGTTTCGGCAAAGCCTCGCATAGTCCAGGAAAGGCGATAACGGCCAATAAGCCGGTTGCTACCGGCCAGGAAAAGGCCAAAAGCATAGGCTTCATCAGCCCTGGCAGCTTCCTGGTCGGCCTGAATCATGAATGCGATATTACCCAGGGTAAAAAAGCTGGCGGAACGCAAGGGTTCCCAGGGTTGCAGGAAATCCTGGTTATCCTGGTACAACTTTAGAAGGTCGGGAATATCCTTTTCTTCCAACAGTCGTAAGTACAACTCCTCTAAATCCAGCCGGAAATTAAGTTTACGCATGTTGTGAAAAAACCCTTTTAGCCGCCGGAGTCCAGCACACAGGGGATTGAAAAATAGAAAGTGCTGCCCAGGCCTGGCTCACTTTCGGCCCAGATGCGGCCACCGTGAGTTTCTACTACCAGCTTGCACAAAGCCAGGCCCAGACCAGTACCGCTGCGGTTCTTGGAAACCGTGGTCAACTGGGTGAATTTATCAAAGATGCGTTCCAGGCTGATCGCCGGGATGCCCGGCCCATGGTCGTGAATTGTTACCAGTAAAGCTTTCAGGTGTCCACCGGATGCTTCGGCTACCCGGCTTTGGTCGCGTAAAAAGGCCGTAGAACCGCGCCGCAACACGCTGGGGTCCAGGGCAGTAGTCGTGCCGCGCCGCCGGATGACTTCTTCAACCTGGGCTGTAATACCAATTTCGGTTCCGCTGGCGCTAAAACGGATAGCGTTAGAGAGCAAATTCACCATTACCCGGCGCATTTTTTCGTTATCCACCCGGATGTTAATCGGTTGCGAAGGCAAATCCAGGTTGATGGAAACCTGTTTTTCCTGGGCTGTCATAATAATTTGCGTAATGCTGTTAGTAATAAGTTCTTCCAGGTTGACTTCTTCCAGGTGCAGCGGCAACCGGCCTGCTTCCAGGCGGCTGACTTCAAGTAGAGCATTAATCATTTCCAGCAGGTTATAGCAATTCCGGGAAACCTGTTCCATAAACTCATGTTGTCTTAACGAATTTTCGTCAGCAGTAACTTCTTCCATCAGGCTACTTACCAGCTCAATACCGCCAATAATAGAAGTTAGCGGACTACGCAGGTCATGGACCAGCATGTTGATGAAGTCATCGCGCAGTTGTTCCAGTTCACGCTGTTGGGTGGTATCGTGGAAGACATTCAGCCAGCCAACTATCCTGGTGGCCTGATCCCGGACCGGGATAATGGACCAATCCACATAGCGCCGTTTGGGGTCATCTATGGTAATTTTTTGCTGGATATAATCTTGCGGTTTGCGCCGGAGATCGCGCAGAATACGCCCGACCCACTCGGCACTGAAGCGAGGTTCGCTCTCGAAGGCGTCGCCGAGCATATTGGCGACCACCCCGATTGGTAGGTCTAAGACCTGCTCCTGCTCCAATAACATCAGTTCGGAGAAGCGTGAGTTGCACAGGACTACGTTATAATTGCTGTCCAGCATCAGAATACCGTCCGTGACCGAGTTCAGAACGGCCTCAATCCGGTCACGCTCCTGCATAACCTGTTCGTATAGCAGGGCATTGCTGATCGCGATAGCTGTCTGAGGAGCCAGCAGGTTTAGCAACCGGACATCCGAGTCGCTAAAAGTCCGCTGCCGGTGGTCGTCCATAATACCCAGTACACCCACAACCCGCCCGCCCGTAAAGAGGGGAATAGTAAGAAGGGCCGTAACTTGGCTGTCATTGATGTAAGATTTGGCCCGACCGCTCCATTCGGCATAATTGTTGATGCGAAACGGTTTATTGGTAATCGCTACCAGCCCGGCAGCTCCTTCGCCATAAGCTAAAGTCCGGCCTATGAAGGAACTGTTTGTCGGCACGTTATATTCAGCCATTACGGTCAGCTTTTGCTCGTCCTCATAGCATAAATAAAGATAGGCCGATTGAGCCTTGACCAGTTGGCAGCTTTTGGCGGTGATTAAATTCAGCAATTCGACCAGGGTTAGCTGCGAACCCACCGCCAGGGTGGTTTCGTGCAACATACTCAATTCCTGGGCGCGTCTTTCGGTTTCCAGATAAAGCTGGGCTTTTTCCTCGGCGGCAGACAGCAGCGCATCAGTGCTTTTCTTGAGCCGGATTAAAGACCTGGCTCGCGCTATGACCTCTAAATGCTGGATAGGTTTTACCAGTACATCGTCCGCGCCCGCTTCTAATCCCCGGAGCTTGTCGCCACTATCGGATGTAATAAGGATAATGGGAATATAGCTGGTTTTGGGGTCGGCTTTGAGCTTCTGAGTTAATTGAAAACCATCCAGGCCGGTTGTGCCGGTATCGGCCAGGACTAAATCAGGTCTGACAGTATGAATTTGTTCCAGGACGCTCAACCCGCCGGGCGCAATCGTAACACGATAACCTTCACGTTTAAGAGTCCTGCTTAAAATTGCCAGGTTATCTTCGTTATTATCTATTATTAAAACCTGGCCCGCAGGAGTTTCTTCAATAGTCATAAATTGTTTATAAAATCCAAAAAATCAGCCCAACCCGAAATATTGTATTATAGGGATTGGATTGCGCTCTCATTTAGCAACGTTTCAAATAGTACTCGAAGACTATTCTTTTGAGGCACTACCTGATATGAAAGAAAAGCTTTTGCTACCGGTACAGGCTAGACCCTTCAAAAGCTCTAAATTCCAGTTAAATTTACTTTTTACTACTCGACATCGCGCCGCAGGTGTCGGAGCATATTGCGTAGTTCAAGCTCGTTGGGGAAGTTCTCGACTGCCATATCTAACAGCAGGATGGCAAATTTTGCTTTGCCCGCATCCCGGTAAGCGCCCGCCAGGGCTTTGTAGCCCAGCACCGGCATTTGCTCAAACTCGTCAATTGTTCCAAAGTCAAAGAGCGGACTCTGCTCAATTACCCGTCTAAATTCTTCGGTGCTGGCCGAAAGGCGACCGGCATAGGCATAGTCTATCGCTTGCCGGGCGTGAATTGCCACATTTTCGACACTATCAGGCTGTCCTGGTGTGGCCGCTCGGCTGGTAAAAGCCTCTGACGAACGGTTGCCGGAAGTTCCCTGTGAGCTAGAGGCGGGTGCTTTATCGGGTTCCCGGCCTGGATTATTCGTGCCATAGTTACCGACAGTAGGAGTTGGCCTGGTGGATTGAGGTGGTGAAATTGGTCGCACCATCGGCTGCGTGCGCTGGCTGGGAATGGAAGATTTAGATGGTGGCGCTTCGGGAATGGGCCTGGTAGAAAAATCCGGCCCTGGTCGGCCCGATAGCGGGCGAGGCGGCTGAGGTGATGTGCCTGCATCCGGTCCGAGTCCGTCAGCGAACCCAGTATTTTCCAGGTTTTCCGCCTCGAAACTAAATGAAGATTCGTCCTCAAACACGCTCTCGAACGAGCTAGCCGAACTCTGCGGTTCTCGGCTTACTTCACTGGAGCCAACCCCGGTTCCAGCAGTGGTTCCAAAGATGCGCTGGCCTTCACCGGTCCCGGTCGGGCGGTAAGGCGATTGTGTGCCAGGTAAAGTCCCCGGCGCGGTTTGGGCATTTCGTCCAGGCGTTGGCACAGCACCCTTGCCAGGTAGCCGTGTGCGGGAGTCCGGCGCACTGTTGAGCGAAACGGAAACCTGTTTGGCCGGTTTGGGTGTCGGAGGCTTGCCCGGTTCATCTTCGTGTGCGCCTGGTTTGAGGTACTGCCAGAACCGGCGAATACCATGCAAACCCTTCGCGGCTACATCTTCCAGTGAATAGGCAAAATTGCGGCCTTTTTCGCCGCCCAGCGGAGTAAAGCGCAACGCTACATAGACCAG
Organism: Chloroflexota bacterium; assembly: GCA_043727245.1. Taxonomy (GTDB): domain Bacteria; phylum Chloroflexota; class Chloroflexia; order Chloroheliales; family Chloroheliaceae; genus 54-19. Next base: position 4,982 of record JAYSYV010000568.1, read on the forward strand.
GCCAAGCAAGATTAAAATCGCCAGCAGTATCGTAAAAATGTTAATTCCGCCTTTAGCATTGGGGTCGGTTGCGCTGGCCGAATTGCCATTGAATTGGGTGCTGACGGTCGGGCCGGGCGTACCACCCACCTGGTTAATCTGGGCATTAATAACCCCGTTATCGCCGGGGGCATTGAAGACCACCAGCTTATCGCCGTTGGGGCGGCCAATATAATCGGCGGCGGTGGCAGCGGAAGCACCTTGTTGGATTGATTGCAGGAAAGTGGGGTTTTTTAGCTGGGCGAACCCGTAGTTAAACAAAAGCGGTGGGT
>JAYSYV010000569.1:0-5283 GCA_043727245.1 Chloroflexota bacterium
ACTTATAACCTTACGGTCAAGAATATAAGCCAGGGCAAAGCCGCTGATTTCCTGGTCAATTTCCCGGTTGACCCTCTCAACGAAGAAGTCTTGAGTGTAGATTTCCCCACTAACTCAGACACTAACCCTCAAAGCTGGGTTACTCAGGTTGTGAGCGACAATATCAAAATCCAGCTTGGGCCTTTTGAAGCCGCCACAAGTACTCCTATCACTCGTTCGGCGGTTATTCGAGTGGGGATAAAGAGTTCGGCCACCCCCGGAGAAACTCTGGTGACGCGGGCGAGTGGCGCGGCAGGTTGGGCGGGCGGTTCCGCTATACAAAACAAGAGCAATTCAGTCAGCTTCAAGTTGGACGCAACCAGTAGTGGTGATGATAGTAAAGGCGGAATTCAGCAAATTAGCGCGGCTCTGACCACAGATAATAGCGGGGTAGTAATCGGGGGAGATATATTTATCCCGGACGAGTTAATTTCAGGCTGGCTAAATATGCCGGATGGCACGGTTAAAGCAGTAGGGAACGGCATCGGTAGAGCAGCTCAAAACGGTTTGTTCCAGGTTGGCTACAGCCTTTACAACTTACCGGCTGGTTCTTACTCCATCGTGCTGTATGGACAACGCAGTGAAGTGCAGGGAGTGGGTAACTTTACTGTGACTAATCCGGTCACGCAGTCCTTAAACTATGCTACTTCCTTGCCTTCTAATAAACCTCATATAACTTTTGAAGGTGCATCAAAATGATTTTAGGGGACAGTAACCATCCAGGTTAAACACTGACCTTCCCCACCGAAAAAACAGGTATCCTCTAACTACAAGGATACCTGTTTTTTAAGAATTGAGGATAAAAAAGTAGTAAGTTCAAGACCTTATAAAGTTTTGAACTTACTACTTTTCTTCTTGTACAGGTGGAGCCGAAACGGAAAGTTTAAGAGTTTACTTCTCGAATTTGCTAAAAATCAGCGAGACGTTGTGACCGCCAAAGCCGAAGGAATTAGACATGGCGTTGCGTACGGGTTTCTTCTTGGCATTGTTAGGCGTGACATCCAGGTCGCAATGCGGGTCGGGATTTTCGTAGTTAATAGTTGGAGGGATAATCCCTTCATTAATCACCTTAACCGAGATAATCGCCTCAATTGCCCCGGCGGCTCCCAGCAAATGCCCGGTCATTGATTTGGTGCTGCTGATGCTGACATCGTAGGCCAGGTCGCCCATTGCGCCCTTAATCGCCGCTGTTTCCGAGTCTTCGTTGAGTTTGGTACTGGTTCCGTGGGCGTTGATGTAATCTATATCCTTCGGGGTCAGTCCGGCCCGTGTCATCGCCAGTTTCATAGCTCTGGTAGCGCCTTCGCCGCCTTCTTCCGGCTGGACGAGATGGTTGGCATCATCGGTGCTACCGTAACCGGTCACTTCGGCGTAAATGGTCGCGCCGCGTTCCAGGGCGTGGTCCAGGTCTTCCAGGATAACTATCCCGGCTCCTTCGCCCATCACAAAGCCATCGCGTTTGGCATCGAAAGGACGGCTGGCTTTTTCCGGCTCATCATTACGGGTCGAGAGAGCTTTCATGGAATTGAACCCGGCCACACTAATCGGGACCAGCGGCGCTTCACTTCCGCCCACAATCATAACATCAGCCTCACCGCGCTTAATGATTTCCACGCCCTCACCAATGGCATGCGCCCCAGTCGAACAGGCCGAAACCACGCAAAAGTTTGTGCCGCGTGCGCCCAATTTCAAGGCCACATGTCCGCTTGCCATATTAGGAATCATCATGGGAATCAGGAAGGGGTTGACGCGGGTCGGACCCTTTTCGTTGAGGACTTTAAGTTGTTCGCTTAAAACCCCAATGCCACCGATGCCGGTCCCGATTACCACGCCGACCCGGTTGCGGTTCTGGTCAGTAATCGTAAAGTTGCTGTTTTTCACAGCTTCAACGGTCGCAGCGATGGCAAACTGGGCGTAGCGGTCCATCCGGCGGGCATCTTTTTTGTCCACGCCGAAATCTTCTGGCTTAAAATCTTTGACTTCCCCGCCAATCTGGGTATCAAAGCCCGTGGTATCAAAGAGGGTAATTCGCCCGATGCCGGTTTTGCCAGCGATTAAATTCGCCCAACTTTCTTCGACACTTTTGCCTACCGGACAAATCATGCCCATCCCGGTAATTACTACTCGTTTAGCCATCTTCTCCCCTCGCTAAATCTCCACTCCTGGAAATTCCCCGCCCACCTGTCTGGGCTTGTTTTGTTTAAAGTGCAATTGATTTCAAATTCGATTTTAATATTGTTGCCACAATTGATTTGCGTAAAGCAATAAAGCGCTGAAAAAGTACTATAGCACGCTGGGCCACCTTGAGCAAATTATATTATCAACAATCGGTGGATAAAGCATGGCTTTTGTTATGCAAGCCCTTGAAATGGGGAGCCGAATCCTGAATTTGAGGAAAAAGAGCCGCTTTGCCATATTGACATAGCACAATTGTTCTAGTAGAATTTATTAGGACATAGGTTCTAATAATTCAAGAGGACTTGCTAATGCGCTCCCTTCTCGATCACCAGGCCGACGGCATAGAATACACCCTCCATTCTCACGGAATAGAGGCCAGCGTAGTAGGCGGCAACGTTTCGCCCCGGCTAATTCAGTTTCATATAAAGCTTGGTTCAGGGGTCAAGTTTAACCGGGTTGCGGCCCTGTCCGACGAGATGGCGTTAGCCCTGGGTGTCACGCACTGCCGGATAACTCGCGATGGCTACTTTGTCAAGGTAGAACTGCCGCGCCCCGACCCGCAGGCGGTCAAGCTTTTTCCTTTGATGCAGAACTTACCGGGGACTATACCACCCAACTCGCCTATCCTGGGTCTGGATGAAACCGGCGTGCCTTTGCTCTTGCGGCTTGATTCGCCGGACGTAGCCCATATTCTGATAAGCGGGACGACCGGCAGCGGCAAAACCATACTGGCCCGCAGCATGATTGCCAGCCTGGCTTTGCAAAACTCGCCCGACCAGCTTCGGTTGCTCCTGATTGACCCAAAAGGCCGGGGCTATCGCGATTTCAACGGCTTACCGCACTTGATTTGCCCGGTCGTGACCGACTCGCTGGATGGGATACACCGTTTAAAGTGGGCGGTCCGCCACATGGAGAAGCGCGACGAAAAAGGTATTAGCAGCCCTTTGGTAGTCATCTTTATAGATGAACTGGCCGACCTGATTATGGTCGGCGGCAAGGAAATGGAAATCCAGGTGGCTCGGCTCACTCAGCGCGGACGGGAAGCCGGCATACATATGGTGGCCTGTACCCAGAAACCGGCGGCAAGTGTGATTGGTGGTATCGCCAAGAGCAATTTTCCAACGCGACTGGTGGGTCGGGTAGTTTCGCCGGAAGATGCTCGCCTCGCCAGTGGTGTCGCCGGAAGTGGAGCGGAGCGGTTGATGGGCCGGGGCGACTTTTTGCTGTTCGCTAAAGGTGAGGCCATCCGGGTCCAGGGAGCGCATATCAGCCAGGACGAAATGGTGCAAACAGTCGAGCATCTGATACAGCAGTATCCCCAGGAGCTTCGTCAGGTCGCCGGTCAAACTACCGCTTATCATCACCAACCGGCCACCCCGAACCGTCAAGATACCTTGCGCCGTCCTAAAAGTGCTTCTCGCCGCCAGTTTTCCAAAGCCCAGGGAATCTACGCTCCCGATTTCGGGAATGAGAATGAGCAGGTGGATATTGGCCCTATTCCGCCCCGGTCGCCTGCGCCTTCCTCTAAAGCTACCCCCGCATCTCGTTCCAGGGTAGCTCCGCCGCAAGAAGGCCAGGGCGTGGCCGACCGGCTGGACGCTTATTACCAGACTATCCAGCAGCGGCGGCAAAAACCAGCCTCGGCAGAATTTCCTTTGACGGGTAAAGCTTCTACCAGAGGAGCGCCTTACCGGCCAACCTCGGCTAGAAATACGCCGGACCGGAAACCTGCAGCCTATCCGCCACCCACTCAACAAGATTACGAGCCGGATATTTGGTCCGAGGATGCCGATTTGTTAGAAGATGAGTTGCCAGCCGGTTTGAAATTTAAGGAGTCGGCCCCACTGGCTCGGTCTGCCGCTTCAAGGGGAAAGACCAGGACCGGCTATAGCGCTAACCAGAATATCGTAAAAAATCTACAAACCCGGAACAGCCAGTCTTTTAAAATCGGTTCCTGACAGGAGTTTTTGATGAAGAAGTTATTTGGGAGTTTGATGCTGGGCTTTGGGGCCGCGCTGGGAGTTTTTGTGGCTCTTGCAATGCCGCCGGGTGGTTGGGGCGTGGCGGTCGGTGTGGGCATGGGGCTACTGGGTTGCCTGCCGCTCCTGTTAATTATGATGATGTTGATTGGCCGGGGCCAAACCGACCAGCGCAACCGGGCTTATGAAGAATCTCAACCGGTCATTATTATTCAGCATCCCGGCGGCTATGACCCGCTGCCTGACCAATATGCTCCCCAGCCACACGGTTATTTGCGCGTATCCGATCATTATGGTTATTCGGTTGAGCCGGACCGCCAGCGCCGTGTCAGCCAGGTTGCCCCTCAGACGCAGCGCCGCTTGCCTTCTTCCCGCCGCAAAATCCAGCGTCAGGCATATTGCCAACCGGAAATGGCCTACCCACTGGAAGAATATTATGCTGATGATTACGGCCACGAACCGGCTTACTATTATGATACTCCTCAACCTCAACCGGCCCACTACGATGCTTACTACGGCTCTCGCAACGGACAGTCTCAGGCTTATTATAATGAAGTAGAAGCATCTCCCGAAAGGTTCCGGTCCTCTCCATCCCGCCGCCCAGCGCAGATGCTTTCCTACCGGGAAGAAGCAGTCGAAGCCGAATACCGCACTATCGGCGAGGGTGACTAAAAGAAATAGAATGCATTAGATTTTAGGCCAGGGCTTTGGCTTAATTTGGACTTGGGTGTATAATAGTTCAAGTGTTGAGGCGTGCCGGAGGAGTCGCCCTGGAACACTTTAAAAGCGATCTAAAGCGTAATACGGGTTTTATTTGCCACCACAACCTTTCGACTGTATTCCTCTTTAGTGATTGTTTTGAATTCCCCTGAAATTTTTAAAATTATGTCCGGCTTTGCCTGAAAAACCGGATGCTAAAGAAAGGTTAACTTAGATCGCATGTCGCAAGCTTTAGAACTATCGCTTACATGTCCCCAGTGCAATACCGAGTTCAGCCATCCCGCTCATACTGTCGTAGATATGGCTGATGAAGCCGACAGCGAGGCGCTCTGGCAACTCCAAAACGGCTCACTGAATAAGGTAGCTT
>JAYSYV010000570.1:0-1650 GCA_043727245.1 Chloroflexota bacterium
TCAGGCATGTGGTTTTCCACGCCTTCAATCATGACGTTATGCTGCAAATCGGGCCGGGCTACCTGCATGCGACGGGCGCGGCCAATAGCGGGGTGAGGAATATCGCCATCGCCCGCAATTTCGTTACTGGTATCAACAATAATAACCCGTTTATGCAGTTCGTCAGCCAGGACGCGGGCAGTTTCGCGGAGTAGGGTCGTTTTACCGACACCGGGTTTACCGACCAGCAAAATGCTCTGGCCGTTTTCCACCAGGTCACGAATAATGCCGATAGTGCCAAAAACCGCCCGGCCAATCCGCAAGGTGAGGCCGACCGGCTTCCCGGCCCGGTTCCGAATGACCGAGATACGGTGCAAGGTGCGTTCAATACCGGCCCGGTTGTCACTCCCAAAAGTACCTATATTGGTTATGACGTGTTCTATATCTTGCTCGGTAACTTCGCGCTGGCTCAAAGGTAATTCGCTCTGCCGGTAGCGAGCTTCCGGGGTGCGGCCCAGGTCCATGACCACCTCTAGAAGGCTGGCGCGGTCGTTCTGGATTTCCAAAGATTGGCGAATGTGCGACGGCAAAGCCGCCAGAAGCAACTCCAGGTCATCTGTTACCGGGCGTTCTGGCAGGAGAGCTTCTTCTTCGTCTATCGGAAATTTTTTAATCATAGAGATTTCACCGTTTTATGTAGGATTTTTTGGATAGAGTCTAGCGATTATTAACTCTACAGTATCCCAAAATTTAGACAAAAGCCACAATTAAAATACGAAAATGAGGTTAAATAGTTTCGTTTTGCACAAACTAAAAACTTGAGTCAGGCACTAACCGACGGTCTCCAGTCGTCGGGTTTTTATCACTAAAAACACAGTAATGAATGCCAATGAAAACGAATGTAACGGATAAATCTAACCAGCGTGCCGGGCCGTATAGACCTGTGAGCCAGTTCAAATTTACCTTCTCTGGCCCTGGATAGTTGTTTTTCCAGCCCTCGCACGAATTGAACGGTATGTTTGACCAGCACAGATTGTTTGCCAAAAACCCGCTGAAAGCCCAACTCCTCCAGGACCGCTTCCTGCTCCATCTGGTACTCGCGGACAGCGCAATAAACTTCACTGCCTGGCTCCGCTTTCAGGGTAGAAAGAGCGTATTGAATCAGGTCCGGCACTAGCTGGCGCGAGGAATCCAGGTTCATTATACGCAAAAGGTGGCGGTTGCGGTGGCTCAGAATACGGATGTAGGCGACTGCCTTTTCCGCTTCCATGAGGATAAGACCGCTCTCTTTATTCTGGCGCGGCAGGTAAGCCCGGTGAATTTCCCACGAGCGGGCGGTATTTTGCTCGGCGTTCTGGACCGGAGAAGGGGTAATCGCGCTGTAAAGTTGGTTGATAAACCATGTATCGCGGTTGCGTTGTTGGCGTATCTTCAGACTGTCTTGGTCGGGCCGTTCGACCGGCTGATTATATTGCAGGTGAAAGAGTGATTCATGGGTATAGGCGTGAAAGCCAAGCTGGTTGAATAGTTCAAGCTCTGGCGAGTCGACCGCAAGCCGGGCATACAGGCGCACTACACCCTTTTCCCCGGCATCCACCACCAGGTGTTCCAGCAACTTGCTCCAGGCCATTTCGATTTCAACCGGCCAGACTTCAATCAGGCTGTAACCTG
>JAYSYV010000571.1:0-1649 GCA_043727245.1 Chloroflexota bacterium
GGCCGCGATCAGCCAGTACGTCCGGGAACTGGATCAAAACCGGGCAGCCAAAGATCCCCTGGCGCTCCACCAGGCCTACGAACGCCTGACGGCTCAGGAAAGTTACACCCTGAAAGAGGCGGCTGAACTACTGCTATTAAGTCCAGACATATTGATCCAGGCCGTTTACCGTGGAGAGCTTAAAGCTGCCAACCTCAACCACCGAGTTACCCGGATTAGCCGGGAAGCCCTGGCTGACTGGTTGCGCCGTTCGACGGCTGAGGCGGTTAGCGTTAGCCCACTTAACTAACCATAATAATTAAGGACCAATTATCTATCAGGTTTGGTAGTACCTGGGTTACCACTTTAGCCGGCCGAGATAACTTTTCTTTTAACTCCTATTCTTTAGTAGTTAAAAGAATGGTTACCGGGCACAACTCATTTCAAATATTCAAAAGGATAAAATAATGTTCAAAAAAATTATCGTCCCTCTAGATGGATCACCCCTTTCTGAAGAAGCTTTACCTTATGCTACAAGACTTACTAAACAATTGAAGGCCACGCTTGTTTTACTGCGGGTACAGGAAGGTCGCCCGCTTGTAGTGGAGTTCTCTGAGTCTCCTCAAATCGAGGCCGGCAATCATATCCATGCTGGAAATATTCAGCCAGACAGACCTGCATTGGCCGGAACTGGTTCGGTTCCAGCCTACTCAACCGACTATTACCAGACCGTTACCACCTATTCCGGCGAGCAAGACGATGAAGATTACCTTCAAAAGATTAAAGGGAAGCTAGTCGGGTTTGAAGCTGAAACTCCCCTGAATGCTGAGCAAATTCAAACCCGCGTAGTTTGTGGTAGGTCGCCAAAAGAGTTGGCGGCAATTGTAAAGGAAGAACAAGCGGACCTGGTCGTAATGACCACTCACGGCCGGAGCGGTCTATCTCTTATGCTCACCGGTAGTATTGCTACTAAACTGATCCAACATACCAGCTTGCCGGTAATAGTAATCAAGCCTGAAGAAACGACTGACCAGGCCCGGGAGCAGTCTGAAAAGGAGGCTGTTGATTTTACACTCGCCCCGATTCTGGTAACCCTGGATAGCAGCCTTGTTTCGGAAACTATCCTGGATGCTGCCGCAGACCTGGCCCTGGGATTGGGCATCAAAATACATTTATTTAAAGAAGTTTCCAGTGTGATCCCTGCTGGTGATGGCGGAGTTGGGGGAGTGGGTGGCTTTTATTATCTTCCGGAATACGACCTGGAAAAAGAAGTAGCTATTCTCAATGACCAGACCTCCCAATACTTCAAAGAAATCCAGGCAAGGTTAAGAGAAAAGGGTGTGGAGTGTGTATCAGAAATTCAAACCGGTGAACCGAGAATTACTCTTGAGTATAACGGTGAACCAGTGGAGAAAATAATTGGGTATGCCAGGCAGATAAAGGCCCAACTGGTGGCAATGACAACCCACGGCCGGGGTAAAGTGGGTCAGCTAGTTTTAGGAAGTGTGGCTGAAGAAGTAGTTCGGCAGAGCCATTTGCCGGTGCTGCTAATGAAAAAAGTAGTTCACTCAAGTCATATAGTTGAAAATTAGAAGGCCTACTTTTTGCCCCCTCCTTTCTCTTTAAAGGCATATATCCTACAAAAGGCGGAATAATCATGAAGTACGGTG
>JAYSYV010000572.1:0-1648 GCA_043727245.1 Chloroflexota bacterium
GAGCTATCTCCTGGTTCAAGGTAACTTTTACGCGTTGGGTGGCTTCTTGCAAGTTCATTGTTGTAAGTACCTTAATTGAATGTTGGTTATCACTCTGACAGCTATTATAGTTGCAGGTTTGTATTTCGTCCAGACACTAAATACCCCTTTTACGAGTAATTAAAACCAGGCCAGGAGTAATAATGGCCCTTAAGCTGGATTACTCTGCTCAGCTTTCTTCACCTTGGCTTCTTGCTCCAGTTCCAGAGTTGTGATACGGGTAGTTAACACCCTGATAAACGGTTGGAAGGTTTGGCTGTTAGTCCCGGCTCCGATCTCACCTTCTATCAAATACCGGCTATTTGGGTTGAGGCTAGGTTTGATCTTACTGTATTGCTTGTCCGTACACCAGACTTTAACCAGGGTCTTTTCAAGTACCGGTAATCCTTTAGCGGGATTAGCACCAGGTTCAATCTCAAATAATAGCTCTAACACGCCAGCCAAGCCCTGTGGAGCCACTTTTATTTGGCTGCCAGGTGTAGGGCTGCCAGTAATAATGACTTTACCACGGCTGGGTTTTACTCCCTGCTCACCCGAAACCAGACTACTAACACTTGGAGCTTTTGTAGCAGCATTACCGGCAGGCATAACCGGTGTATTTACTAAAGGATTGGTAACCTTACTGATACCGCTTGTAGGTTCACTTCCCCCTGGACCATCTTGGTTCCGCTTACCGTTTGCTTTAGAACCTTCATCCGGGTCAGCTTCATTATTTTGGCCCTCAGCGCTGGTAGCAGTATTCTGAGTGGACTCCTCCGGTAGCCATGGCACACGCAAATCTTCCCAGGCTAACCTTAGCCTGGTGACATACCCTCGCATGAGAAAGAAGAATATCCCTCCCGGCGTTCTGGGCTGACCTTTAGCAGTCGCAACTTCGGTGCCGACCATGCGGTGTTCCGGCCGGATAGCTCTCGGATTCTCTCTCGGCTTGTAAGCGACCTCTCCCTGCCCTGCTGCCTCTTTATGTAAAGTCAAGACTTTATCAACCATTCCTTTGACCAGGAGCAGTCCAAAAATTTCGACTAGCCGATATACGGCGAGGATATTAGGCTCCTCAAGCCTGGTAGTCAGCTCTCTGGTGCTGTCCAGCAAAGCCTTAGTTTCCTGGTCTTCCCTGGCTCTGGCTTCGAGCCGCTCCAGCCATTTATAGTAGGTCTGCCTTGCTTCCTGGGGAGTTGGTCTGGGCTTATCATTCGCCATACTGGATTTAGCTTTTGATAGGGTTTGAGTTTGTGACTGGTACTGGCGCGGTTGGAAACTTCCTCTTGCTGCAGCCACTTCTTTAGACGGGTCAGCCTTGCCTGAGCTACTGTCGGGTTTACTCGAAACCCGTGAAGTTGAGTTAGTAACTGGCCGGTTAGTGTTATTGTCTTTTCCTGTCATTGATAAGCTATCCTCTTTGATTTACCTGGGACATGGCCCCATTCTAAATTTAATGGTTTGGTTTTAATATTATTACGGTTACTTATTTGTTGGATTTAGTTTGGCTTTGCTGTTGAGCCAGCAGCTAACCTAGTACCTAGTCCACACTGTTTGGCTAATCAATCCCACAAGTGGTAGACTGGAGGAATGAATAAAAAAACTACTAAATATCAGGTGCAACTCAAAG
>JAYSYV010000573.1:0-5273 GCA_043727245.1 Chloroflexota bacterium
CTGGCCTGAGTGAACAAAGCCAGGTTTATCTTTTCGCAAAGGTTTTCCAGGTAGAACAGTTTCTAAGCCGGGAACTCAGCTGCGGCGGCCTGGGCCTTACTATTACTAATTGCCTTTTAGCCCTGCACCAGACTACACTCCAGGTGGAAAGCTCGCCAGGTCGAGGCGCTACCTTTAGCTTTACTTTGTCCACTCCTTCCGCTACCGTTTGACTGGTTGCGCTAACTTTCCTTTTACGTTGACACTATAAATCGCCTGTGCTAGTATAATTTCGCACAATCTGGATCTGTTTTTTGACAGGCCGATTGGCTCAACAAGAGCAGAAATTAGCACCTAATTCAAATCCTGAAACCAGGATTGAGGAACTAGGATCGGGGAGAGAAAGAGGTACGGCGCTGTGGCTTTTTAGCCTTCTAGTGTCCAACCGGTCCAGTTCAGGAAACCTATATCTCGCCGCCCCTTCTTCATTACACTCCTGACTCTCGCTTTTGAGCCTGAAAATACCTCGTGGAAAGTTCTACGAAAATAAGCCTATCAGGCGAAAGTCTTAAGAATGAAACGAACCAAGCTTTGGAGGTTAAGTTGAATATTGTAGTTTGTGTAAAACAGGTTCCCGAACCTACCGGTACGAATAAGATTGACCCTCAATCGCTTCGTATCTTACGTGAAGGGATTGATGCGGTATTAGACCCGGCTGACGAATTTTCGATTGAAGCCGCCCTGCAAATTCAAGAGGCCAACCCTGGCAGCACTGTGGTCGTGGTTTCAATGGGTCCAGAGCGGGCTTTAGAGTCTATCCGGCGTGGCCTGGCGATGGGCGCTACCAAAGGCGTGCTAATTTCCGACCCCAACCTGGCCGGTTCCGATGCTTTGACCACCGCCAAAGTGCTGGCGGCGGCTATTAAACGCGAGAATCCCGACCTGGTTATAACTGCCACCGAAAGCTCGGATGCCTATACCGGCATGGTCCCCGGCGGCATCGCTCATCATCTCGGCTTTCCTTTACTCAGCTACGCTAAAAAGTTGACTATTTCCGGCGGTAAAGCTCAGATTGAACGCCAGACAGAAGTCGGCTTCCAGCGCGTCGAGGCCCAGCTTCCGGCGGTTGTGACTGTGACTGGCTCGATTAATACCCCGCGCTACCCGGCCCTCAGAGGTATCATGCAAGCCAAGAAGAAGCCGGTTGATCAGCTTACAGCGGCTGACCTGGGTTTCTCGCCGGAGCAGGTGGGCGAAAAAGGAGCCAGAGAAAAGGTGTTGGGTTGGGCTTCCGCCGAACAGCGCAAGGCTGGAACGGTTATAAAAGACGATGGAACCGCCGCCGCCCAGATCGCCGATTTTTTAGCTGAATTGAAAGTAATATAATTCGACTTTGGCCTTTGAGCCTGAAAATGCATCGTAGCACATTATCTGTTTTACGAATGGTAATTGTGCCAAGCTAAAGTTTAAAAAGAGGGAAGTAAACCAATGACAAAGGTGTGGGTTTTTGCAGAGCTTACCGGCGGCCAGGTCCACCGTGTATCTCTCGAACTTTTGACCAAAGCGCGACAGTTGACCGATGATGTGACGGCGATTGTCCTGGGACCGGGCGCGGGCGGACAGGCCCAGACGCTAGGGCAGTATGGGGCTAAACGGGTGCTGGTTCACGAAGATCAGGCTTACGAGCAATTCCTCTCCGAACCGGCTGCCGATACGCTTGCCACATTGGTCGAGCAGGAAAAACCCGACCTGCTTTTAATCGGCACGACTTACAATGGCCGCGACATTGCTTCACGCCTGAATGCCCGGCTGGACTGCGGTGTTATTACCGATGGGGCCGAATTATCCTTTGAAGGCGGCCAGCTAAAGGCAGCGGTCCCCTGGTACAGCGCCACCACGATTGTAGATGTTACGCTGTCGGGTGGGATTACCCGGTTAGTGCTGGTCCGGCCCAAGTCTTTCGTTTCAGAAATTCTTGAGGGAGCCGCCGCGCCCCAGGTCGAGCAGATAGACGCCCAGATTAGCCAGCACGCTCGCCGGGCCGTGGTGGTCGAAAATATCGTTCAGGCCAGCGAAGGGCCGAAGCTGGAAGAAGCCAGTGTCGTAATTAGCGGCGGGCGCGGCCTTAAACAGGCCGAGAATTTCAAGCTGTTAGACGAATTGGCGGCGACCCTGGGTGGCGCAGTTGGAGCCAGCCGGGCTGTGGTGGATGCCGGATGGGTTCCTTACAGCTATCAGGTCGGACAGACCGGCAAGACGGTCAAACCGAGCATCTATATTGCCTGTGGTATTTCCGGGGCTATCCAGCACACCGTTGGCATGAAGGGCGCGAAGTATATTATCGCCATCAATACCGACCCGGACGCGCCTATTTTCAAGTTTGCCGACCTGGGCGTAGTGGGCGATGTGCTTAAAGTAGTGCCTGCCCTCAACGCGGAAATCAAACGGCGTAAAGGCTAAAAGACCAATTTCAGGATAAACCAAAGCTAATTAAAGCCAGGGAGTAGATGGGATTATGCCGGAACATGTAGCGCCAACTAATGGACCTATCGGTTGGCTGGTTTTCTTATTAGTCCTGGGTGGGGCTTTGTTCCTGGTGGGCCGCCGGGTCGCCCCGCTCGTAAGGCTAATCCGTCAGGGCAAGCCGGAAAACCGCACCGATGACCTGGTTCAGCGCGTCTGGTTTTTCGTTTCAAATTATTTATTGCAAAAAAGGCTTTTCCGCAAACCCATCCCTGGCACTATCCACGCTTTATTGTTCTGGGGCTTTATGGTCCTGCAAATTGGGGTTGGATATTCGATCTTTTACGGCCTCATTCCCGTAGAAATCCCGCTTATATCCTCGCGTCCAATGGGAACCCTGGTGGATATCTTCATCGTGGTAATCTTCCTGACCACGATTTATTTTGGCATACGGCGGGCCTTCATCAAGCCTGGCTACCTGACTATCACCAAAGACGGCTGGATTGTCATAACTTTTATCAACCTGAGTATCCTGACCGAAATCTTGATTGAAGCTTTTGCCTGGCGGGCCGCGCCTTCGGTGGCGACCGGTTATCCGCCGCTGGGTCGCCGCCTGGGCGAGTTACTTATTCCCAGTTCAGCCGGGTGGCCTACTCCGAGCGAGCCGCCCACTTCGGTGCGGGAGATGGCTTTGCTGCTATGGCAAATCGCCTGGTGGTCTAAAGTAATCGTGATATTGACCTTCCTTTACTATATCCCTACTTCCAAGCACTTACATATTTTTACCACGATTTTCAATACCTTTTTCCAGAATACCAAACCCAAAGGCGCTCTGAAAAAGATTGAAAATATCGAAGAACTGGAACACTACGGGGCCAGCAAGTCGGAGGATTTTACCTGGAAAGACCTGCTCGATACGGCGGCCTGTACCGAGTGTGGGCGCTGTACCGAAGTCTGCCCGGCTAACGCTACCGGCAAGCCGCTCAATCCCAAGAAGATTATCATTGACCTCAAGACCGAGCTTTTCAATAAGAGCCGTATTCCGATGGTCGGACATACCGTGGGTGTGGGCGGCACGCGTAATGACCGGGGCGAAAACCAGGACGCTACGCCACAGTTGAGACCGGGCGAGGTTAAGTCGCTCGAAACGACCGCCGGAGCCGCCGATAGTGGCAGCGACTCGGCGATTGAACTGCCGCCTCTGGTCCGGGGAATGATTACCCAGGATGAATTGTGGGCCTGCACGACCTGCCGGGCCTGTATGACCGAATGCCCGGTCTTTATCGAGCATGTACCAAAAATAATTGATATGCGGCGTTTCTTGGTGCTGGAGGAAAGCGAATTCCCGCCGGAAGTGGTCCCGCTGTTTAATAACCTGGAGCGCAACGGTAATCCCTGGTCCATGCGGCCTGAAGAACGCATGGAGTGGACGACCAAGATGCCTTTCGAGGTGAAAGTCCTGGGCGAACTGGATGAAGGGGCCGAAGTTGACGTACTTTTCTGGGTTGGCTGTATGGGTTCGCTTGACCAGCGCAACAAGAAAGTGACTCAGAACCTGGCGATGATTCTGGAAGAAGCCGGGTTGAACTGGGCTATCCTGGGGCCGGAAGAGTCTTGCTCCGGCGACCCGGCCCGCCGCATCGGTAACGAGTACCTTTACCAGATGCTGGCCGAGCAAAATATCGAAACCATCAACGGCTACAAAGAGGCCCACAAGCTCAAAAAAGTGGTCACGGCCTGTCCGCACTGCTTCAACACGATTAAAAATGAGTATCCTCAGTTCAACGGGCATTTCGAGGTCATCCACCACACTCAGCTTATTGCCAAGCTGCTTGAGGAGGGCAAAATCAAAACGGCTGACGGCCTTGCAGAAACCAAAATCACCTATCACGACCCCTGCTATCTGGGCCGTTACAACGATGTTTATGACGCGCCCCGGTTCGTGCTGAACTCGCTGGGTAGTGGTCTAAAGAAGATTGATTTTGTTGAAATGCCGCGCAACAAGTCTAAGAGTTTCTGTTGCGGCGGCGGCGGCGGACGAGCCTGGATGGAGGAAAAGATTGGTACACGGGTCAACCAGACCCGTATCCAGGAAGCAGCCGATACCGGTGCGGAAGTGGTTGCCGCAGGCTGTCCTTTCTGCATCACCATGTTTGAGGATGGCATCAAGGGCAAGGGTCTGGAAGATAAGCTCAAGGTGCTGGATGTTACCGAGTTGATTCAACTCAGCCGCAAACCAGCCTTGCCGGTGGCTTCGGCAGAGCCAAACGCTGGGGAAGCCTGAACCATAGGACTGGTCCTTCCCCGGTTGTAGAAAAGTTTCTTACCGGATAAAAAAACCGCCTGAGCAGAGGCGGTTTTTAATTCCTTTAGGTTAGCTGGCTTTCTTATCGGTCCAGACAGCCTTGGTATTTGGCTGGTTATTGCGGGCCAGCGCCGCGCAGCGCCGGGAGCAAAATTTATTTCCCTTAACGATCTGAGCATGGCTGAGAACCTGACCGCACTCGGTACGACCGCAAGTGCCACTCTGGGGCTGGCTGGGTTGGAGCAAGATTTCCTGGGTTGCCAGGAGCATTCCCTGTCGCCCATCCCGGATGAGCCGGTGCTGCCGTTTCTTGATATCGGCTTCACAGAAGGTGCAGTAACCTTTATCGGTCGTTTTTGCCAGGCGTTTTGGTCCCATCAGGATGTTGCAAATAGGACAGACGCGTTCACCGGGGGCTAATTTATAAGGTGAATGTGACATAGTTCTCCTTTCGACGGTTTTGCCTCGTCTTTTACCGGTTTTATTCTTCACTGAACAAAACGGAATTACCTCTCCCGCTCCGTCT
>JAYSYV010000574.1:0-15889 GCA_043727245.1 Chloroflexota bacterium
GCCGCCTTTCAACTCCCAGGCCCGCAGCAGCTTGCCCTGGGGATACATCTTTTGAACCAGTTGTTTAAATCTCAGGTGTGTTTCTATCATTTAGCAATATCCTGTATCAAAGCCCCCTTTTAGCCCACTCAGGCCAGGGCTTTAACTAAACGATCCAGCCCTTCCGCCAACCGGCCCGGTTCAGTCAGGCACGAAATCATAATATGAGCGCCATTACCTTCGTAGCCGTAGAAATAACCGGGATGGACCAGCACGCCGCCCTGCTCCAACAGGTAAAGAACCAGGGCATCTTCGTCCTGCCACTGGCGGACCTTTGGGAAAAGGTAATAGCCCCCGGCAGGCGAAATAACTTCCAGGCTGGAGCAGTCCGCCAGCTTCGCCAGGGCCAAATCCAAATTCTGGCGGACTCGTTCGCGCATAGTTTCGACAAAAGGCCACCCTTTTTCAAACAGAGCCGGTAGCATCCACTGGATTAAAGAGCTGCAACTTAGAAAAGTATCGTTGAGCAGTTCCAGGCGACCCGTATACTTTGCAAGAGCCGTTGCCGGACCGGAAAAAGCAATCCAGCCCAACTTCAGGTCAGGTAGAGCGAAAAGTTTGGAGATGCCGTTAAGATGAAAGACCGGCAGACCGGGATGCAGCGCCCCGAAAGGCGGCGTATGCGCGGCCCGGTAGGTAAACTCCGCAAAAACTTCATCGCAAATCACCGGCAGGCCCAGTTCCAGCAAAGCCACCTGGGGTTCCTCGATAATCATGCCGGTGGGGTTATGCGGTGAAATCAGCAGCACCGCCCGTGTGCGCGAGTCAACTTGCTCGATTAGAGAAGCCGGGTCAAGCTGCCAGCCAGAACTTTCGTCCAGCCGGTAAGGCCGTAATTCAATATGATGTATAGCTGCCAGGTATTCAAAAAGGGGATATGTAACGTCTGGGGCCAGGATGTTATCGCCCGGCTCACTCAGCAGGGCGAACAACAGTGAATAAGCCTCGCTGGTGCTGGCCGCAATAAAAATCTGGCCGGGGTCAAACGCCAGGGCCGGAGTGCGCCCTGCATAATATTCCGCTATCGCCTGCCGAGCCGGAAGCCAGCCAAACGGGTCAGGCCGGTAGTGCCGGGCCAACCAATAACCGGAAGCAGCCTCGGCCAGAATTTCGGCTGGAAATAAAAGCCCTTGCTCGGTCGGGTTGCTGCTGGTCAGGTCAATATAACCGCTCAGACCCTGCCGGGCTTGCTCTATTAAATTTGGACTGAGGTCGCCCTCCGCGAAAAACCCGCTCATACGGCTGGTTTACTTCCTTTCTAAGGTTATATTTTTGACAGTCGCCACACCCCAAACGGATTGTATAACAAATCCCCAATCGGATAGGTCGTGCATTTCTCACCCTTCAAGCGATAATGGGGAGTTTTGGCGCTAGTACCGAAAATAGTGCCATCTTTTAATTCCGGCCTGTCATGCAAAAGATAAAGCAAGAAAGTTTGTAGCTCGTTATAAGTTTCTTCAGGCGAATCTTTGATGCAAATTATCCCATCTCTGAAGCCCAAATTATGCATCCCGCAAGAATAGACCATATCCCCACGCCTGGTTAATACCACGTAAGCATCGTAGAGAGCCGTCAGGTCGTTATCTTTGTAGCGCACACAATTCAACCACTGTTCGGCGCTATGAACGGCCCCGGACGACTCCACCTTGAGGGCGATGCCGCCCGACCGCAAAAGCCCGGCGGCTACATTCATCATAGCGCGGGCCGTTTCGAGGGAGCCGCCCGGCCCAATAGCATAAACCGTATAAGTGTGGGTGGCAAGCGCCCCTATATCCTGCCGGGAGAGTTGCCCGTGACCGGCAATGATAAATTCCTCGGCTAAATCCGAGTTGTGATTGGCAATATCCAATTCAAAACTTTCCTGGGTGCTGCTGTTGAAAATATTGTCACCCGCGAACAAATAACCCCGGCTCTTTTTCGCGATAGAGGTAACAATTTCGGTCCGGTTAAGCCATTTACCCGGCACTCCCAGGACAATCTCTACAGGATTCTGGTTCTCCATATTTTACCGGCTAACCTTTTCTCCACTTGCCCAAAGTATAGCCCTCTGGATTAACGCCTGGTAGTCTGAGTGTAACCATACAGCCAGGTTATGACCTGGCGTTAGCACGCAGACCCTTCCCTGACCTTCTAAACGGGTCCAGCCGCCCGGTTGCACCCCATTTTCCGACCTGGTAGTTAAGAATACATCGTCTCCCGGTTCTGTGTCCATAAAGTAGTGTTCATCAAATACGGTGAATAAAGTATCAGCCACAGCCAGAGGGTGGCCCTTCTGGAATTCTATTGTTACCTGGCACTGCGCCGGGTGATGCTTAAAAAGCCCTCCCAGTAAATTCCGTATTCCCGTTGACTCATCATAGCCAGCGGTCCCTGAATGGATAGCCACCAGTCCTTTACCCTGGCGGACGTAATCCTGAAAGGCAAGTTCAATTTCAGGAGTCATCCAGGGACTCTTATTGGATGAAGACATATTATTTGACTTGGTTAAAAGTACCACAGGATAGTTTGCCACATCTTTTACTGACCATTCCTGCATATTCTCTACCCAATCGAATTCAAAACCAGCCTTCGTAAGCTGGCTTAGGCCTGTTCGAGCAACATCGCCGGGATGCCAGTAATCATCACACAGTACCAGTACACGCATCAATCACCTCCACTCTATTTAGCTTGTTGCTGTGTCAATTTACACTTTATATGACATTATACGGCCTTCTCCTCGTTCGTGGTATTATATGTAAAGAAAGAAACTAGCAAAAGGATTTTTAGAATGACTAAATCGAACCTACCCAAACTGGCGGGGCGCTGTCCAAATTGCGGCAGTACTAATATTCAGGCAGAACCGCTCTACCCTTACGACGATTTGTGGGAAGAAGACTATCCCGCCGAGGAAGACCAGGGCGATGTAGCCGTATTTTGCGTGAGTTGTGGGCATTATATGGGCGAAATGCAATCCGAATTAACTGGCCGGATGCAGGATTTTCAACAGAGGCTGCGCGGCCAATTCAGCAGTTATTAAGCCGAATATCAAACTGGCTTTTGTAATTAGGAATAAATAATAGGGATATGTCAAAAGGGTTTATACTGTTTTTACTCCTTTTACTGGTTGGCCTGACCCTGGCTGGCTGTGGCAGTGACATCACCACAACCACCCCGATTACCACTCTTTTCGCCGGGCCGTCCACGGCCATTCCAACTTATACACCCGCACCGGCCACCGCCCTTCCCCAGCCGACCATCAGCCCTACCCCTATCGTAGTGCCGCCGACATCCACGCCGCCGCCCACCGCTACACCCGTCCCGACGGCTACTCCTAAACCACCGCCCACCGCTACGCCATTTCCCACCCAACCTCCCCGCCCTACTACCGCTTTACCGACCCCAACCGGGCAGACACCATACCGTGAAATCAGCCCGGAGCAAGCCCGCAACCTGAAGGGCTACCGGGCCTTGCTGCCGACTTATCTACCGACCGGCTATAAGCTCATACGCATTTCCTACAGTGAAATTCCAGGTTCAAATATTATCAGCCTGATAGGCGAATTTGCCACTGACAAACCCCAAACTCAAACCTTTTACCTGAATACCCAGTATTTACCGGCCTCTACCCCTGCCCCGACTGCTACCCCTGTCCCGACTGCTACCCCTGTCCCACCGACTACCGGTAGTCCACTCGTTACCCCTGTTCCTACACCAACCCTACCACCGCTAAAAACCGGGCCGTTTCCGACCGTGGCTCCCGGTATTTTTCGCCAGGATACCGTGCGAGTGCGTGGTCAGGCCGGTTTGCTCAGTTACAGCAGCCAATTCACCTCGTTGAGCTGGACCGAAACCACCAGCAGCTATGCCCTGAACGGCTTTATTACGCCCGACGAAGCCCTGAAAGTGGCCGAGTCGCTGCATTAGGGAAAGTGGACAAAATGGGCCTTTTGTGCTATGATTTAGTCCTAAAAATAAATCAATGCCCGGTCTATTTATCACTCCTACCCTTTATTTATGGAACTGACGGGCGAAACAAAAAGTTTGTTAATATAAATTTGGAGGTATTTAGATGGTTACATTAAGTCAGGAAGCGTCAGTCCAGCTTAAAAAAATCCTGGATGAAGAAAACGATCCCAACCTGGGCTTACGAGTTTTTGTGGCCGGTGGTGGCTGCAGCGGTTTTCAATACCAGATGGTCCTGGAAAACGAAATCCGGGATGGCGACGAGATTAACGAAGTTGACGGTCTGAAAGTTTATGTAGACCAGTACAGCAGTAAATATTTAACCGGCGCAGAGATTGATTTCGTCAACCAGTTGATGGGCGGGGGTTTTACCGTTCACAACCCCAACGCCGTTTCAAGCTGCTCCTGCGGCACTTCCTTCGATACAGGTGAAGGCGGCGGAATGGCCCGCGCTTGCGGTAACTAAACCAGCTTCCCCAAACAAGAAATTTAACTCCTTCCAACCAGAAGGAGTTTTTTAATAGCGGTTATTCACTCCGAATACAACAAACTTCCTTTTTACCCGGCATTTAACTGGACAAAACAAGCGGAAGTATAAGAGAATATACCTCTACTCAAAATAGATTATTGGAAAAGGTAAATCAAATGAAAGTAGTGCTGGCCGGTTGTGGCGGTATGAGCCAGACCTGGCTCAACGCCGCTAATTCCCTGGAATTGGAAATGGTTGGGTTCGTAGACCTCTACGAGGAAACCGCCCGTAACCGGGCCATTTCGTCCGGCTGGGAGCAAGCTCGTATCGGCACAGACCTCGCCAGGATTTTAACTGAAACCAACCCTGACCTGGTATTCGATTGCACCGTCCCGGAAGCCCATACCGGGGTTACTTTGACCGCTTTAAGCCACGGCTGCCATGTTTTAGGCGAGAAACCAATGGCCGACAACCTGGAAAAGGCCCGCCAGATGGTCGCGGCTGCCCAGGCCAGCGGTAAAATTTATGCCGTCATTCAAAACCGGCGTTACGACCCCAATGTACGCCGCATTAAAGCCTTTATCAATGATGGCCTGCTGGGGCCGCTCACCACCCTGAACAGTGATTTTTTCCTGGCAGCGCATTTTGAAGGTTTCCGGTTAAAAATGCCCCATGTTTTGCTGGTAGATATGGCGATTCATACCTTCGACACAGCCCGCTTTATCAGTGGGGCCGACCCCGTTTCAGTCTATTGCAAAGAGTGGAACCCGGTCGGGTCGTGGTACGAACAAGATGCCTCCGCTATTGCTATTTTTGAGATGAGCAACGGTCTGGTTTATACTTACCGGGGAAGCTGGTGCGCCGAGGGTCTCAACACAACCTGGGAAAGTGACTGGCGCGTAATCGGCCAGCAAGGTAGTTTGCGGTGGGACGGGGCCGAAAACTTTGCCGCCCAGGTCGTAACCGAAAATGCCGGTCTTCGGTCCAAAGTCAAGGACATGCCAGTGCCGCTGGTGGACGTTACAGAAAAAGACCAGGGCCACACCAGTATTATTCGCGAAATGGTCGAATGTATCCAGACCGGCAAAACGCCTGAAACGATTTGTACCGACAATATCAAAAGTCTGGCAATGGTCCTCGCGGCAGTGGAAAGCGCCGGTTCGGGCCGTCCGGTGGAAGTGAAATGGTAATTCTTTTAAGAACCTGGAAAATTTAATAAAGAGATAAGGAGAAACAAAATGACCCAGCCTGTTCGAGTGACTGTCTGGAACGAGTACCGGCACGAAAAACAAGACCCCAAAATCGGAGCGGTTTACCCGGAGGGTATTCACCAGGCTATCGCTACCGGTCTGAAAAACTACGATTTTGAGGTTCAAACGGCTACCCTGGATGAGCCGGAACACGGTCTGACCCAGGAAAAGTTGGCAAATACCGATGTGCTGGTCTGGTGGGGTCACAAGGCCCATGGCGAGGTTTCCGACGAAGTGGTCGAACGCGTCCACCGGCGGATTTTAGAAGACGGTATGGGCCTGATAGTCCTGCACTCAGGCCATTACTCCAAGATTTTCAAAAAGCTGATGGGGACCGGCTGCAACCTGAAATGGCGCGAAGACAACCAGAAAGAACGACTTTGGGTGGTCGCGCCCGGCCATCCGATAGTAGCCGGAATTGGCGAATATATCGAATTACCCCAGGAGGAAATGTACGGCGAGCATTTCGACATTCCCCAACCGGACACGCTGGTTTTCGTAAGCTGGTTCCCCGGTGGTGAAGTTTTCAGAAGTGGCTGCTGCTACCAGCGCGGAACCGGACGGATTTTTTACTTCCGGCCCGGCCACGAAGAATACCCGACCTATTTCAACCCTCAAATTCAACTCGTCCTGGCAAACGCTGTGCGTTGGGCCGCCCCAACCCTTCCCCACAAGCCTATTCGGGGCAATACCCCCCCTCTTGAAAAGTTATCCCTGGTATAACCTCGTAACAAATGACAAAACCCTTCCCAAATGGGAAGGGTTCGGGCAGGAGCCGGGAAGGAGCGGGAAAACTACTTCTTCCCAACCTGACTCTGCCGGGGGTCAAGGGCATCTCGCAAACCGTCACCCAAAAAGTTAAGGGCCAAAACGGTGATAACTACCATCAAACAGGGGAAAATTAGAATCGTGGGCGAGTTGCTCTGAAAAGCGTCCCGGCCTTCGCTGATTAATCGGCCCCAGCTTGGCGCAGCCGGGTCGCCGCTTACCCCGATAAAACCCAGGAACGCTTCAGTGATAATCGCTTCCGGCACGCCATAACTGACCGCCACGATAATTGGACCAAGCGTGTTGGGCAAGATGTGTCTCGATATAATCCGAAAGGTCGAGGCTCCGGTAGCATGGGCCGCTTCGATATATTCCTTATTCTTCAACCCAAGAATCTGGCCCCGAACCAACCGGGCCATCAGCGGCCAGGTGCTAACTGCAATCGCTACGTAAACCCACCAGATGCTGCTGCCAAAGGCCGACAGGAAAAGCAAAGCCAGCAAGAGATAAGGAAAAGCCCTGAAAATATCCACCAGACGCATAATCAGGTTATCTATCCAGCCCCCATAGAAACCGGCGATCAGGCCGAGTGGAACCCCAATTAAAAGCACGATGACCTGCACTACAAAACCGACACTCAGTGATATGCGCGACCCATAGACAATCCGCGCCCACAAATCATAATTCTGGCCGGTAGTACCCAACCAGTGGTCGGCTGAAGGCGGCTGGAAGTTTTGCTCATTATAAGGTTTGGGCGAAGTACTATCGTAGAAAGGTTTATCCGGTTCGTAGCGAGCAATCCAGGGGGCGAAAATCGCAACCAGAATTAGTACAACTACCGCAATCAAGCCGAGCATAGCCAGCTTGTTTCGTCGCAAACGCCGCCAGGCATCCCGCCAGAGGCTATTATTGGCGCGGGATACCGGTAGTAATTTAGCCCCTGGCCCCTTGCCATCCGGGGAAAGAAGCGCACCACCCGACGGAGTAGTAACTGTCATTATTTCTTTTGCACTTTTTGCCATCAGGCCGTCCTCCTACTGGTGTAACTGACCCGTGGGTCGAAATAGCCGTAAAGTACATCTACCAGTAAATTTATCAAAACTACCATCATCGCGTACAGCACCGTTGTACCGATAATCATCGGGTAATCGTGAGCCAGAATGCCCGAAACAAAATAGCGCCCCAGACCGGGAATATTAAAAACCGCCTCTATAGTGACTGAGCCGGTCAAAAGGCCCGCCAGACGGTCCCCCAGTACTGTCAGGATAGGAATAAAAGCGTTTTTCAACCCGTGCCGGACGGCGATAACCTGGTCGTTCAAACCCTTGGCCTGGGCCGTCCGCATGTAATCCTGGCGCAAAACTTCCAGCATACTCGAACGGGTCAACCGGGCGATAATACTGGCTTCACGCGCTCCCAGCAAAGCGGCTGGCAAAACCAAATCCAGGGTGCTAGGCGAACTTGGCGCTATCGAAAAATCGCTGCCGGTAACTATATTTATCAGAACTACCGCAATCAGGGCCAACAAGCCCAGCACAAAGCTTGGAATCGAGAACCCGATTAGCGCAATAGTGGTTACAGTGTAATCAATCCAGGTGTTTTGCTTGATAGCCGCAATAATCCCCAGCGGAATACCAACCGCCAGCATGAAGAAAAAGGCCATAATGCCCAACCGTAGCGAAAACAAAAATCCCCCGGCGGTAGCGGTATCAAGTGTGAAAATTAAAAAGAGCAGCCACAGCGTTACAACTGCCAGGACAGTCGGGAACAGCCAGTGCTTGAAAAGCCCAATCCAATCTACCCGGCGCATCCTGGCCCGCAGCCAGCTAATACCCAGCGTAGCCAGTACCCCCACAACTACGGCCAGGGCCAATTGCAGCCAGAAAGACACCCCCTCGTCACTCCTGGAACCATACCCGAATAGAATTTCGGTCACAGTTTGATTACCCTGCCGCTCGAAAGATGGCCCCCAATCGCCCCGGAAAAAGTTTATGATATAGATAAAGTATTGCTCATAGATGGGCTTGTTCAGTCCATACGCAGACTCAATGGCAAGCCGGGCCTTTTCAGGCAAACGGTCGTTAGTAAAAGGACTACCCGGAATACTATGTGAAATTATAAAGGTTATAAGTGTAACGCCGATGAAAACCGGGATTAAAAGCAGCAAGCGGTTAATTATATACTTTCCCAAGATGGCACCTTTGTAGATACTAAAATTGAGCCACTCACCGGCAAGTTAAACCCCTGGAGAGGGGTGAATTACCTGGAATAACATTCCGGCAGCCCACTACTCACCAGGGTTTAATCAGAACTACTTCTTGATTTGAGCGTCCTTGAAGGCTGTCGCACCCTGCGGATTATAAGTCCAACCAGTGATAGTCGGCTTAACCAACACAGCGTACAGACCGCTATAGGTCGGGATCATACCGGCATCATCTTGCAAGATTTTCTCGGCCAACTGGTAATTGGCGGCCCGCTTGGCCGTGTCGGTTTCGACAGCGCCGGCTTTCCAGGCAGCATCAAAATCTTTGTTGCAATACTCGCCACCCTGCTGGGCCGACGTATCACAACCAAAAAGTGGCTGGTAGAAGTTATTGGGGTCCGGGTAGTCCGCGCCCCAGCTTCCGAAGTAAATCAGGAATTCGTGGGTCTGACTGCGCCGGGCAAAGAATTCCTTGGCTGTTGGAACCGGGTTCAACTTCAGAGTTATACCCAGATTCTGCTTGATCTGCTGGACGTAACTCTCGGAAGCTTGCTGCCAACCCGACCGCTCCGGCGTATAAGCGAAACCACCGCTCTTACCGGCGGCCCCATAGTTATTGATAAGGTCTTCCAGTGCCTTGACCTTTTCCGGGGTGTTATATCCGGCGGCAGCCAGGCTGGCTTTCGCTTTGGCCGCGTCAGTCGGATAAGCATCATATGGCTTGTAGCTGGGCAAACCGGGTACTAACAGGGTATTCAGCGGTAAACCTGCTCCCTGGAGAGCGCCTTCGGCCACTAACCGGCGGTCAATCGCCTGGTAGAAGGCTTTGCGTAGTTCTTTATTGGTGACAAAGGGACTTTCACCTTTTTGCTTGAAACCAATGAAATTGGTGCGAGTGCGCGGAACCTGGACCAGTTGGGCTTTTAACTTGGCATCGTTTTTGACCTTGGTCAGGTCGGCTACCGGCACTTCGATAGCGTCCAATTCGCCGTTGTCGTATTTCAGGCGGGCGGTTGCGGGGTCTTTAATCAGTTCGATAGTTAAAACATCAATGCTGGCCCGGCCTTCCCAGTAATTAGGATTGTATTCCAGGCGCAAGCTCTGGCTGTGCTTCCATTCCTTCAACAGGAAAGCCCCGGTTCCTACCAGATTACCGGCTTCAATCCATTTATCGCCATTGGCATCAATAACCTTTTTATCCACAATTTGAAATGGATGCAGGGCGCTCTTCAAAATAAAGTCAGTGGACGCGGCGCTCAAAGTTACTTGCACCGTTAAATCATCTACTGCCTTAAGGCCCGTCAGGGTCGCCTTCTTGCGAGCATCGCCGGTAAGTTTTTGCACATCGTCAAAACCTACAATGTCGCTCATAAGAAAGTCGTATTCAGCTTTCTCATTCTGGATAATCCGGTTCCAGGAATAAAGGAAGTCAGCCGATGTTACGGGGTCGCCATTGCTAAATTTAACATTCTTGCGAACCTTGAAAGTGTAAACCTTACCGTCCGGGCTGATAGTCCAACTCTCGGCCAGGGCCGGCTTCACAACCAGGTCTTTATCCAGCTTGGTCGGGCCATCAAAAAGCTCGCCCATAACGGTAACTGACTCAGCGGCAGTCGCCAGGGTAGGGTCAAGGCTATCCGGCTCACCGGACAGGGTATAGCGGAAAGTTCCACCGGTAACGGGGCGGGTTCCGGCCGCAGCGGTTGTCCCGGCGGCAGCAGTTGTTGCCGCCGCCGACGTAGTCGCACCTGCAACTGCCGTTGTCCCGGCGGCAGCAGTTGTTGCCGCCGCCGCCGTAGTCGCACCTGCAACTGCCGTAGTCGCGGCGGCAGCAGTTGTTGCCGCCGCCGCCGTAGTCGCGACAGCCGTAGTCGCGGCGGCAGCCGTAGTACTGGCCGCAGCGGTGGTCGCTACGGCGGTAGTTCCAGCCGCTGTAGTGCTAGAAGTTGCCTGAGTAGCGGTACTGTCGCCGCAAGCTGCCAGCAAACCGGCAATCAAAAGACTTAGCATCGCATAACTGAGGAAATATCGCCAACGCATTTATTTCTCCTCCTGAGTAAATAATTGTTGTAAGTTCAAGGAACCAATCCAACTAAATTGGATAAGATAAGGTAAGCCAAAGAAATTTTTAAGCTAAAGGCAAAGAAGTAATTCAAAGAGCCAAAGTAGGTAAGCTAAAGCCAGCGAGCAAAAAACCCTACCTTACTCGAAATTAACTCCACCAGCGAAGACATTTAATTGCGAATAGTAACCACTTGCCGTTGTGGGGATTACACCATTAGTTATAGAAACAGTTAGTACTTTTTATGCGGAAAAGAACTCGTTTAAAAGCTTGAAAGTATTATAGCATACTTTGTTATTGTGCAACTCTTTTTTGTTCAAGGCGGTTACGGTAGCGTTCGGCAATCGATTCGGGGGTAAAATGCCCTCGGTATTCGGTTGGAAGTTGCTCGGCAATTTTTAGCATCATAACGTCACTTAAAAATTCCAGGTCTTCGTGCCGGCCGCGTTTGCCACCGGCCACCAGGCCATGTTCGAGGGCAAAAGCCGCTGCCGTTTCCTTGAGATTATAGGCCGGACCTATCGAAACTTCTATCCGGGGCCGCTTTAGAAAGCCAAACTTCTTGCGCCGCATAATATTTTCCGTCCCACAAAGTCCGATCGGTATTACAGTAGCGCTGCTGCTGGAAGAAATCATGGCCGCGCCCGGATGCGCCTCTTGTAATTGATAAGTCTTGGAGCGGGTTCCTTCGGGGTAAATCCCCAGCAATTGCTTGCGTTTAACCACCGCCAGGGCCGTTTTAACCGCCTGACGGTCGGCTTCACCCCGGCGCACCGGGAAACCGCCCAGAATTGAGGCTACCCCCCCCAGAATTGGCGTTTTAAAGTACTCAGCCTTGGTCATGACATAAGGCGGGCGCGGCGAACAAAGTGTGCCAACCATCGGGTCAAAGTTAGACAAGTGATTCCAGGTTCCCACATAACCGCCTTCAGTCGGCAGATTTTCCAATCCACGCACTTTTAAATCGCTGATGGTATGTAAAATAAGCCAGGCCAGTGGCTTGAAAAAGAAATAGATACTCACATAACGTAAAGTTGTAAAAAGGTAATGCAGTACTGGCCGTAGCCAGCCCGGCAAGCGGGTGTTCAAGCCCGGTCCGATTAAGGCCGGTCCCCTCAGCTCATTTAAATAATCGTGCCAGATTAGCCGCACAGCCAGGCATCCTTTCCTTGAGTAACTTCACGAAACACGCTAATGTTTTTTACTAAAAATCTAGCCTCACCGTTTAGCCAGGTGTGGCTCCTGCTCCAGTTTCAGGGAAGGTTTGCCTGCACCGGGTTTGCCGGTCGGCAGTAACAGGCTCAGTAGCACCACCGGCACTGGTAGCAACACCAGGATAAGCATAGTCTGAGATAAACCGAAAATATCGGCATATTTACCCAGGGCGCTTGTTCCCAACCCACCGGCCCCAAAAGCCAGGCCAAGCGTCAGCCCGGAGGCCAGTCCCACCCGGTTCGGTAGAATCTCCTGCGCCATCACCACGGTCAGAGATGAAGCCGAAATCAGGGTCGCCCCGGCTATTGCCAGGGCCAGAATTTGGATAAAACCGCTCGTATTCAGAAAAACAAGTAAGACCGGGGTCGCTATCGCCACCGAAGCCGCCAGAATAACCTTGCGCTCAAAAAGGTCGCCCAACCGCCCACCGAGCAAAGTTCCCGCCGCCCCCGCCAGCGAAAAGACCGTCAGCAGGAAAGCCGCATAACTCCTGTTATCAGGGTTTATGCTCAAAAAATAAAGCGGGATAAACGTTATCAGCCCGGTCTGGACCATCGAGCGAATGCTAATTATGGAAATCAACAGCGAAAGCGAGTAAACCACCCGGCTTTTACTCGGACTTACCCCGCTGGCCCGGCTAGTCCTTTGGCTCTGCTTCTCGCGGGCCGCCGCATAGACCGGCAAAAGCCGCCACAATACCAGGCTGCTCAATACCGCCGGTATCAGCATCCCAAACGCCCCGGCCTTGCCAAATAGGGCAAACAACCCTGTGATAAAAATAGGACCAACTGCGTAGCCCAGGCTACCGCCCACAAAAAACACCGAAAGACCGGTAGCTTTCTTCGACCCGCTGACATAGTTGGCGTTGCGGGAACCTTCCGGGTGAAAGCCAGCCGAACCCAGCCCGCTAAACAGCACCACCACCAGGACCATCCAGTAACTATCCACAAAAGTCACCAATAAGATACCGTTGCTGGCTACCAGGCAGCCTATCGGCATAAAAATCCGCAGCGATTTACGATCACTTAAAAAGCCAAATAAAGGCTGAATTACCGAGGAAGCCAGGCTATTCATTGTAATGATAACCGCCGCCGAAGTATAATCCAGATTATAAGTTACAAATAGTAAAGGAATTAAGACCGCCAGGGCGCTGGATTGCATATCCACGCAGAAGTGGCCGAAAGCCAGCGCACCCAGGCCCACTCGGTCTGGGCCTTCCGGCTTGAGCGCTTTTTCCATCTTGTGTAACCCTTCCTTGAACCACCCTTTTAACTGCTTATTTGAAAACCAGTATAACCGAAATTGGCGCTTTGGGATAACTTAAAAACCCCGATTTAAACAAAAAAGCCCGGCAAGAGCTTTTTTGTTTAAATCCTTATTACTCAGACCTACTCAGAGCGAGCTTGCTAAAGCCTAAGACTTGACCGCCCCACCCAGCATACCGGCCACAAAATAACGCTGTAAGCTGAAGAAAACTATCAAAGGCACAATCATTATCAGGAAAGCTCCGGCACTCAGCAAGTGCCACTCGGTCCCGTAGGTTGAAAGCAAGGTGCTGACTTTAGCCGTCAACGGCCTCGCGTTCGGGTCCTGGATAAAGATTAAAGACATCAGCAGGTCGTTCCACACTCCCAAAAACTGGAAGATGGTCAGCGAGGCCAGGGCTGGCACTGATAACGGCATTATTATCTTGAAGAAAATCCCCAGGACAGAGGCTCCATCCAGATAAGCCGCCTCAATCAACTCTCCCGGTAACAACACGAAGAAGTTACGCAGCAGGAAAATAGCGAAGGGCAGGCCAAAGGCCGTATGAGCTAACCAGATACCAACATAAGATTGGTTCAGGCTTAACCCGTTCAAAATAGTCAGCACCGGCACGAAAGTCATCTGGATTGGCACTACCATTAGCCCGACCACGACCAGGAAAAGGGTATCCCGGAACGGAAACCGGACCCAGGCAAAAGAAAAAGCAGCCAGCGCCCCGATTAACACCGGCAGAATGGTTGAAGGTATCGCAATCATCAGGCTGTTTATAAAGCCCCCGCTCATGCCTTTAGAGCCTAAAACATCGGCGTAATTATCGAAATTCAGCCGGGGAGCCGAGATTGTCGTCCACCAACCCGTAGAGGCAATATCCGGCCTGGGCCGTAAAGAAGTGATAAACAGCCCGACCGTCGGCACTAACCAGATTAAACAGATAATAACCAGGGCCAGGTGCAAACCGCCGCGCCGAAATAACCAGGATATTGTTTTATCACGCCGGCCTGCCAGAGTCGAACTGGTTGCCTGGACCTGGGGTGGAGGCGCGGTTATAGGAGTAAGGGGAGTTGTCATTTGGTTACTCCTTCTGTTCTGAAGCGCCGGATATTTAAGGCCATAATCGGTATCACCAGGATAAGCAGAACAACCGCCACCGCCGAACCATAGCCTCCTTTACCGCCCTGGAAAGTTTCCGCATACATCGTATAAGCCAGCACCCGGCTCGCCGAACCCGGTCCACCCGCCGTCATAATGTAGATAATGTCGAAAACCTTCAGCACGTTGATAATCAGAGTTACGGTCACAACCGAAAGCGCCAGGCTTAACATAGGCAGGGTAATATGCCGGAAAATTTGAAACTCTTTCGCCCCGTCCACCCTGGAAGCCTCGATAATTTCAGTCGGGATACCTTTCAGGGCCGCCGAAAGTACCACCATTGCAAACCCCGTCTGGGTCCAGATATTCGCCACAATCAAGGCTCCATTTACGGTATCAGCCCGCCCGGTCCAGGCTACCGGCTCAAAATTTGGGTTGAAAAAGGTCAGAATCGCATTTAGAAGGCCAATGTCCGGATTAGGGCTATACACAAAAAGCCAGATAATTGCCACGGCTGTAGCGGCAATCGCCATCGGCAAAAAAACGATGGCCTTTACAATTCTTTCATACTTTACGCGGTCAGCCAGGGCGGCAATCATCAGCCCAAATCCGACACAGAATAAAGTATTAAAAATCACCCAGAGAACATTATTAAAAACCGCCCCGCTTGGCGGGAAGCTGGATAAATCTAAGAATTTAGGGTCATTTGTGAACAGGTTAACAAAATTTTCAAGACCAACCCAATTCGAAAATTTTAAGCCGCGTCCCTCATTAAAGCTCAAAAATATGGTCCAGATGGTCGGGTAGACCAGGAACACGCCCAGGAAAATTACGGCAGGCAAAATAAACAATAAGCCTGTTAACGCCTGCCCTTTTCGCATAGCCATACAGCGGTGCCTCCTACAAAACTTGTCGGTAGCCGGTAGATGCTGCTTAATTTTAATTAGAATCAGGTTTGGATGTGGGTAAGCAGTTGGGAAACGGCTTTCCTCGGAAAAAATAGTAACCGGCAAGCCGGTAAAAAGCGATTGGCCGGGGCTAGCTTCCGGTTCTCACCGGGCAACTACTTCCCAACCAGCCACCAATTACCGGCTTACCGGCTAAAGTTTAGCGACCGTAATCTTTTGCCGCTTTACTGTCAAAATTCTTCACGATAGTGTCAATGTTATCAGGTTTGCTCAACACATCCTGCAAAGCAGCGCCCCAGTCATCAGCAGTCGTCCCAGGCATCTGGTCGGAACCATCAAATCCGAAGATTTGAGCGCCTACCAACTGAGCAGCTTCTTTGCGGTTCAGGTCGTTCGGATAAAGTGACGCGTCCACCAGCTTGTTCGGGGAAACGATGTTGCCGGTCTTGGCCCAAATATCATTCGCTTCTTTGGAAGCCATGTACTGGACAAAAGCCTTAGATACATCATTATCCTTGAACGCGACCATCAGGTCGCCACCACCAACTAACGCGCCAGCGGTATCAGCCTTGAACGACGGGAAGGGGAAGAAGTCAATATCCGTAACCGGCTTGAGGTTAGGATTGGTATCTTTAAGGGCGATACCGGATACGAACCCACCCTCGAAATACAATTCAG
>JAYSYV010000575.1:0-5266 GCA_043727245.1 Chloroflexota bacterium
TACCTCCCTGAATATTTACCATTCTTTAACCTTTATCAATCCATCCGTACACCCCGGAGGATTATATTGTTGATGGGCTCAATGATGATTACCCGCAAGAAGCAAAGTTACGATAACCCTTTAGAGGAACACCTCAAATTCAAGGAACAAAAGGAAAGGGATAAAATGACCACCACAGATAACATCTCAACCGGTACTGCCAGCCTGGAAGCCCAGGGTCTGTCCAACCTGAAAAATATTTACTATAACCTATCAACTCCCGCCCTCTATGAAGAAACTATTAAACGGGGCGAAGGCATCTTGAGCCACCTGGGGCCGCTGGTAGTCCGCACCGGCCAGTATACCGGGCGCTCTCCCAAAGATAAGTTTGTTGTTGACGAGCCAGGTTCCAAGGAATATATCTGGTGGGGCAAGGTAAACCGCCCCTTTGACCCTCGCCATTTTGACGAATTGCACCGCCGTATGGCCTCTTACTTACAGTCAAAAGATGTTTTTGTCCAGGACTGCTTTGCTGGCGCTGACCCCGCTTTCCGCGTCCCGGTCCGGATAGTTACCCAGTACGCCTGGCATAGTCTTTTTGCCCACAACATGTTTATCCGGGCTACCCCCGAAGAACTGGTTAATTTCACTCCTGAAATTGTGGTGATAGATTGCCCCGGCTTCCATGCTTTCCCCGAAGTGGACGGCACTAACTCCGATGTCTTCATCCTGGTTAATTTCGACCAGAAACTGATTTTAATCGGCGGCACTGAGTACGCCGGCGAAATCAAGAAGTCGGTCTTCACGGCCATGAACTACTACCTGACCTTCAAGGATGTGCTGCCCATGCACTGCTCGGCTAACATTGGCCCCAAAGGCGATACCACTATTTTCTTTGGACTGAGCGGAACCGGCAAAACGACCCTTTCGGCTGACCCAACCCGCAAGCTAATCGGGGATGATGAACACGGCTGGAGTGATAAAGGGGTATTTAACTTTGAAGGCGGCTGTTACGCCAAGGTGATCAAATTAAACCCCTCCGCCGAACCTGAAATCTATGAAACTACCCGCCGTTTTGGGACTGTCCTTGAAAATGTAGGGATTGAAACCAAAAGTCGGCGGCTGGACCTGGATGACGAAAGTCTGACCGAGAATACACGGGCGGCTTACCCGATTACCCACATTCCTAATGCCGTCAGGGACGGGCTAGGGAGTATTCCCAAAAACGTAATCTTCCTGACCGCAGATGCTTTTGGGGTGCTGCCGCCGATTTCTCGATTGACACCGGAACAGGCTATGTATCACTTTATTTCAGGCTATACCGCCAAAGTGGCCGGGACCGAGCGCGGCATTACCGAGCCAACCGCTACTTTTAGCGCCTGCTTTGGAGCGCCCTTTATGTCGCGCCATCCCAGCGTTTACGCCGACCTGCTGGGCCAGAAGATAGCTAAAGATAATGTGCGCTGCTGGCTGGTAAACACCGGTTGGAGCGGTGGCCCTTACGGCACAGGCTCCCGGATGAAGATTGCCTATACCCGCGCCTTGATCAACGCCGCTCTTAACGGAGAACTGGAT
Organism: Chloroflexota bacterium; assembly: GCA_043727245.1. Lineage (GTDB taxonomy): Bacteria > Chloroflexota > Chloroflexia > Chloroheliales > Chloroheliaceae > 54-19. The sequence goes on from JAYSYV010000575.1 coordinate 1,555, forward strand.
GACGTGGAATTCGTGATTGACCCGGTCTTCGGGCTGCAAGTTCCTACTTCTTGCCCTAACGTCCCAGTCGAAGTGCTAATCCCGCGCAATACGTGGGCTGACCCGGTTGCCTATGATACCCAGGCCAATAAACTCGCTCAGATGTTTATTGAGAATTTCAAAGAGTTCGCGGATCAAGTCCCCGCCAAAATTGAAGAGGCCGGTCCAAAAGCCTTGTAGTTCACCTTCTGGTAAATGATAAAAGTCCATCCCCGGCAAACCAGGATGGACTTTTATTTTAAGGACATGACAAGGTATCAAAATATTATGGTTGAATTACTGATCGAAAATCCACTTCTTTTATTGTTTGTGGTAGCGGCCCTGGGATATGCCATTGGACGTATCAGGGTCGGCAACACCGGATTGGGCATCGCAGCAGTCTTATTTGCCGGTCTGGGCATAGGTGCATTAAGCCCCGACCTGAAATTACCGGAAATCATTTACCAGTTCGGGTTAGTTTTGTTTGTCTACACTATTGGCCTGAGTAGCGGCCCTAGCTTTTTGGCCGCTTTTCGGAATAAAGGTAAAGGCTGGCGAGATAACTTTCTGGTTGCCGGGCTTATCAGCCTGGCGGGCCTCCTGGCATTAGTGGCCCAGAGCCTTTTTCAGTTAAAGCCGACTATGGCGGTGGGGGTATTTGCAGGAAGTTTGACCAATACCCCGGCCCTGGCGGCGGTGTTAGAACGGTTGAAAAACAGTAATCTTTCTTTACCAAAATCTGCCCTGGACCAGCTATTAGCCGAGCCGGTGGTAGGTTACTCAGTTAGTTATCCAATGGGTGTGATAGGTACGCTCCTGGCGATTTTCTTTATGCAACGCTTTTGGAAAATAGATTATGCCAAAGAAGCCCAGGCTCACCCTGAACTGGAAGCCACCAATCAGACCTTGCTTAACCGGACTATCCGGATTACGCAACCCGAGATTTTTGGCAAACAGTTGCAAGAATTACTTACACTTCATGGTTGGGATGTAATTTTCGGACGTATCCGTCACAATGAGCAAACAACTCTAGCGGAGGGCCACAGTCAGGTAGTGCTGGGTGATTTAATCAGTGTAGTCGGAACAGAACCGCAGCTTGGGAGAGTAGTCCAAACGCTGGGTGAGATTAGCGAAGTAGGGCTGGAACAGGACCGGAGTGAACTGGACTACCGCCGGGTTTTCGTTTCAAACCCCAATCTGATCGGGCATTCTCTAAAGGAGCTTGACCTGGCCCAGCGGTATGGGACACTGGTTACACGGGTCCGCCGGGGTGATCACGAATTTTTACCCCATGACAACACTCAGTTACAACTAGGGGACCGCGTGCGGGTAGTGAGTCATCCGTCCCGCATTTCCTCGATTAGCGCCTTCTTTGGCGACTCTTACCAGCACCTGGCCGAGATAAATATTTTCACTTTTAGTCTGGGTATAATTTTAGGGTTACTGGTTGGCCTGATACCGCTGCCCTTACCGGGTGGCATTACCCTCAAACTGGGCATAGCCGGTGGTCCCCTGGTGGTGGCATTGATTTTAGGGGTGGTGGAACGAAGTGGGCGGTTGGTGTGGAACTTGCCCTACAACGCCAATTTGACCTTACGCCAGATTGGTCTGGTTCTATTTCTAGCCGGGGTAGGAACGCGGGCCGGTCATCCATTTATAACTACTATCACCCAGGGTAGTGGCCTTTACCTCTTTTTAGCCGGGATTCTCATAACCTGTATAACAGTCTTACTTGGCCTGTGGATAGGCTACAAACTATTTAAAGTACCTATGGGTATCCTTATAGGTATGGTAGCCGGTATGCAAACTCAACCGGCAGTACTAAGCTTTTGTCTGGAACAGTCTAAAAACGATTTGCCTAATGTGGGTTATGCCACGGTTTATCCGGTGGCAATATTTTCTAAAATCCTGCTCGCTCAGATTTTGATATATATACTAATGTAATCGGTTTGCCTTACGCCCTTTCTTAGGACCATATTTTAAGGCCGCGACACCGTGTTGCAAAAAGGCTTTCAACCAGGCATAAACGGTACTGAGGGCCACTTCCAGGCGCTGAGCAATCAGGGCTGGAGCAAGTTGATCGGCCAATAATTGTAAAGCGGTAATGCATTTGAGCGATTGGTTTTGACCGGCTTTGAGGGCGGCTTGCCAACGCGGTGAAAGCACCGAAAGGGTTGGGGTGGTAAAATAAATTTTGAAGTTCAAGGGATAGCTCCTATAGTTTTTAATTTATGCGTCTTTGCTACAAGGCTACGCTATCCCTCTTATTTTGTCACCTCAATTCTATTTTCTTCTCTGATGATCTATGGCTCCTGAAATCCAGAAGATTCTGGGCGGAAGCCGAGGCCAGGCAGGCGGCATCGCTGGTGGTCGTAACCATCTGGAAACCTTCCCTGGTGCGCTGCAAGGCCGCTTCACCGTTGCTGCAATAGATACCCAGCGGTACGTTATGGCGTTTGCCCGCTGCCTTGAGTGTTTCCATTGCGGCTACAAATTCCGGCTCGGCTCCTTCGCTGCTGGGACTCAGCCCCAGAAGGGCGTGCAAATCGTTTGGCCCCACAAAAGCGACATCTATCCCCGGCACACTTAGAATTTCATCCAGGTTTTCAATCGCCGTGGGACTCTCAATCTGGATAATCACCATAATTTCATTGTTAGCCGCCGCCGCGTATTCGGCCCGGCTGTTCGTACCGAAAGCATACTGGGCAAAAGCACCACCGATGCTGCGGGTTCCCAAAGTTGGATACTTACACCAGCTTACCGCCCGTTCGGCTTCCTCACGCGTATTGACCATCGGTACTATCACGCCCCAGGCTCCCGCGTCCAGCGCCCATTTGAACCATTCGACACTATTCGTAGGCACTCGAACCAGGGGCGCACAGGTCTGTGAGTCGGCGATGATAGCCACCATCGCCGCCATCAAATCGGGTGTCTGAGCAGTATGTTCGCAATCAACCGTCAACCAGTCAAATCCTACCCGTGACATTAACCGGGCGGTAGCAATGTTTGCCACGCTCAACCAGGCTCCAGGCGACACTTCACCTCGATGAAGCTTCGCTTTTACATTGTTAGTTCGCATTTATTCCTCTACTTATTCTGAAGGGTATTTCTTTCTTCTTTCTATCAGCATTCCAGGACTGCTACCTTGATTGTACCAACAATCCGGCTGAAAGGGAATTTAGCCGGAAATATAGGCGGCTCCAGAGAAGAAATTTCTGAAAATTGAGTGGCTTATCTTTTATTTGGATTAATAATAAGATTTGTTAGTATCTACTAACTGCATGTTCAGGCAATAGCCAGACCGTTGCAGAAGAATTAGCCTTACAAACATATTACCAGCTTAAAGGCTAGATTTATTCAAAAACTAAGCCTTTGGAGAGGTGCGGACTAAATGTTGTCCTGACTCATCCTTATTGGCGGGACGTACGTATTATTAGTATTACTCGCGCTAACCTAGTAGACAGACTACATTTGTTTGATAAGTTGTAATAATGTTCTTGAACCTGGTGCCGGTAAAGTCAACATATCAATGAATTACGGACTATCTACTAGTCGAAAGTGGCCCTGTGAAGTCTGGGGGAAATCTTTTAGAAACGAATGCGTTTTAACAGCCAGGTTAGTGAGATTGGATTACTTGCAAAAAGTCGCAATGTGATTAGTCATTGACAAAGAAAATATGTTAGTATAGACTAAC
>JAYSYV010000576.1:0-1645 GCA_043727245.1 Chloroflexota bacterium
GGCTCCCGGCTGGTAGCCCTGGGAGATTTAAACGTTTACGATGATGGGTTGCGGATGTGGGTCCAGAATGGCTGGAACCGGCCTGATGATATAGTTTCGCCGGTAAGTCACGGGCCGTTTTTCTACTACCTGTACGGAGCCTGGCTCTGGCTGGCCGGTTTGCTGCGCCTGTTTCCAGTGGAAAGCTGGACTAACGGCGACCCGGCAGGTTTGAGCGCCTTAAATATTACCATCCTGAAAATCCCTTACCTTGTCTTCGACCTGATAGCGGCCTTTTATCTGGCCGGGATTTTCCAGGGCGTAAAGCGACACCTGGCTCTGGGATTGTGGCTTTTTGCGCCTTTGCCCATTTTTGCGATCTATGCCTGGGGCCAGAACGACTCGTTTATGGTCGCGGCAGTCTGCGCGGCCCTTTACTATGCCTCAAAAGCCTTGAAGCAGCCTGTCGGAGCCGCTGACGCACCCGGCCCTTTGCCCAGGGAAGCGTTCCTGACAATGATAGCTTTGAGCATCGGAGTTGGTTTCAAACTTTTCCCAGTATTTTTTATTATTCCGGCGGCGCTTATTTTAGCAAAAAGGCCGGGCCGGAAAATCTGGGAAGATTACCGTTCGATTGGGGCATTACTGGTTGCCGGTATCGGGCCGGTGGCGCTCTTTTTTATACCTCTGGCTTTATTCACTAAAACCTTTATTACCAGCGTTTTATTTAGCTGGGAAGCCAATTTACTGAGCGCGGTTGGCTTTAACAGCGGACCGGGCTACCTGGCCCTTTTCTGGGCGCTTTATTTTGGCTTGCTCGCATACCTCATTCTGGGAACGGACCGGACCAAACGCTTTACTTTCTTTGATTTCACGGTTTACCTGAGCGCGGTTATTTTCCTTTACGCGATAATTGCCTCTTACCCGGCTGGTTTTTTAATGTGGCTGCTGCCTTTCCTGGTCATAATGGTCACGGAACGGCCCCGCCTGTATCCAGCCTACCTGCTTATTACGCTATGTTTTTTAATTGGCATGATTAATCGGAACGTTGAAATCAGTACCGTCTGGTTTTCGCTGGATAAACAGTCCGGGCTGCTCGGAACCGGCAAAAGCTTTTTGATAAATGCCCTGCCCTGGCCGACCATTATCAATTTTGGAACGGCCCTCCAGGTAGTGGCCCTGGTCAGCCTTTTCCTGTTATACAGCGGTTTGGGGCATTTTTGGCTGGCGAAATTACGGCAAACGCCCGAAACTTCACCCCCTACCCATCCTTCAGCTTCGAGTACTAAAGTTTTCCGCCAGGGATTGCACCCGGTCTGGGTGGCCTTGCCTCTGGTGCTGGTTTTTGGCAGTTTGCTTGGGCTGTTTTTTGTAAGTACGAATGCCAGCGGTGTTCGAGCGTTAAACCAGCCTAAAAGTGAGCGTTCCCTGACTTTGCTGACCAAAGACACAATCATTGAGCAATCTTTCCTGGCTCCGGCTGGTAAGCTAGAGAAAATCGAACTTTCTTTTGCCACTTATACCCGCTACAATCTGGCTAAAGTTGAGTTTGTACTGCTTTCGGATGGACCACCCTTGACCGAACTATTCCGTTCGACCATTGAAAGCTTGTATGTTAAAAACGCCACTTTCTACACTATAAAGCTGCCTAAACCCCTTGATTTAA
>JAYSYV010000577.1:0-5263 GCA_043727245.1 Chloroflexota bacterium
GCGCCCCGGTCGCTGTTAAAAAAGATACGCGAACCGGAAGGAGCAGCGCTGTCCACTACCCAGATAGGATGGCTGTTGTGACCGGTATTACCTACGATGCGCTGAGAACCGGACCCGTCCGCGTTTATTGTGTATATATCCAACGGCAAGCGGTCGTTTAGATTGGGGCTATTGTCGTTGGTGCTAAAGACAATCTGGCTATTATCCGGCGAAAATTGGGGCCACAGGGCATTAACGTCTTTAAAGTCAGTCAGTTTGACCGGCGCAGCATTGGAACCAGTCAGGTCGAGAGTATAAATCTGGTAGATTTTCTGGTCGTCTTCCATTCCAAAGGCGATTTTTTTGTCGTTGTATGAGAAAGCCGGGCCGCGTTTGGGCTTGCCGGAGGTGGAGGTCAACTTGACCGGCGGCTGGGCCAGTCCGTTTACTAAAGTGGTCGTGTAAAGTTCGTTTTCGTTCACGTCTACATAAACCAGCTTCATGGAGGTATGGGCAAATTCGGGGTTCATGGCCCCACTTAAAAGCCGGGTCTGTTTGCTGCCGTCCGGGTCCATCAGCCAGAGTTCAATCGCTCCGTTGGGTTGTTCGTGCTGGAAAACAATTTTACTACCGTCTGGAGACCAGGCAGCCAGGGAGTCTTTGCCGGTCTGGGTAAGCCGTTTCAAAGCCTGGGTCTGAGTATCGTAGGAATAAATATCATAAAGACCCCCGTCATTATATTCGGAGGTGAACACAATAACAGCGTTCCGACCAATCAGGGCCGCCGTCTGAGCCACCGCCGAAGTGCCAGGAACTACTACCGGGACAGTAAGCGGTGGCAGGGTCGTGCCGGGAGTAGGAATTGCGGTTGTGAGGGCCGGTGAGGGCGTAACTGGCGCAGTAATAGCGGCCTTAACAGTTGGCAGGGCGGGATTAGCAGCCTGAAAAGGGTTTCCAACCAGGCTATAGGCCAGGACCGCCCCGGCGATAATCAAAAGAAGGGGTAAAACCAAAAGCCACCACTTAAACCCGGCCCGTTTAGCCGGAACCGGGCGAGTTGCCAGAACTATTGCCGGTGGTGGACTTTTCTTAACCGGGTAAGCGGGTAATATCGCGCCTTTCTTTAACTGTGATGAAACCCCGGCGTTCCTGGGTTGAGAAGCTTTTCCCTTCTGAGGCTGGGATACCGGAGCGGGCATGTTTTTGGCTTTTTGCGAGGGTGCTTTATATTGCATTGGCGCATAGACACGGGGGATTTTGCCTAGAACCAGGTCCGATTCCCCGAAAACCTGGGAAGTCTGGGACTGTTCGGTAACGGGCGGCGAAACAGGCCGGATTGATTCGGTGAAAGGTTGCGACAAATAATGAAAGGGCAGCGGCTCATTTTCAAACCGCTGCAATTCCTGGAGACTCAGGGGCGTGGTCTGTTCCAGGTAAAACGAATTTACCGCCAGGTCGGTCTTTAACTGAGAAGGGGTAATAACCGCCAGCTCGCTCAAAGTAGCCTGACCCGGTAATACCGCCGGGTCATCCTCAGGGGAGTTCCAGGGGCCAGTTTCAACCGGCGTGACCACTCCTTTAAAAGCGTCCTGGGTATCTCGCCGGGCAAAATCCTGCACGGCTGCCTGGAAAGCCAGGGCCATTTCCCCGACCTGCTGGAAGCGAGCTTCGGGCCGTTTCGCCAGGGCGCGGGCCACGACATTCTCGATAATCGGGTCGTAATTTACATCCCAGGTCTTGAGCGGCGGCATCTGGTCGTAGAGATGCTTGAACCCAATCCCCTCGCCCTTGAACGGCACTTCGCCGGTCAACATCTGGTAAAGCACGATGCCTAAAGAATATATATCGCTGCGCTGGTCTGCTTTGTCCAGGAATTGTTCCGGGGCCATGTAAAGCGGCGTACCCATAATCGTGCCGGTGCGGGCCGGATTGGCAATACTGAGGGCTTTGGCGATGCCAAAGTCGGATAGGACCAGGTTGTCCCCGGCGTGATGAATCAGCACGTTGGATGGTTTTACATCGCGGTGAATAATATTGCGAGAGTGGGCATAGCCCAGCCCGGCGGCAATCTGGTTTAGATAATTGGCAATCTGGCTAAGGGTCAGCGGTCCCTGGTGGAGCCGGTCTTTAAGCGTTCCGCCACCGTAATAGCTCATTACGAGGTAGATTTTATCTTCTTCCTGGCCGTATTCGTAAGCCCGTAGAATATTGGGGTGATTGAAGTCCTGCATCAGTTCGCTCTCGCGTTGAAAGCGGGCCAGGAAAGTTTCTTCACTTACAAGGTCTAGCGAGAGGACTTTAATCGCCACATCGCGATCGTTAAGGGTATCGTAGGCGTGGAAGACCTGGGACATTCCACCCTTACCGGCCAGGTCAATAATGCGGTAGCGACCGACACCGAGGGTTTTTATATCGCGCAAATAGCTCCGGCTCAGGCCAGGATTAGCCGTTCCCGGAGTCAGCCCACTTGCCCCTGTTTCAGATTGCCACGACATCTCTTAAGCTTCCCACTAATTCATGAAAAAACTGATTAACCGTCGAAAAAAGTGTAATGGTCTAACTCAATCTTAACATAAGGCAAATTACCGGGCAATAAGTAATTAATCTTATTAGAAGCCAGCCGATGTAATTAAAGCTGCGGTCAGGGCGTTCTTATTGTATAATGAGGCCGATAGTCCTTTTGTTACAGCTTTTTAAGTACCTGTAGCAAGGCAGAAAGACAAGTCTAATGACTGAGAAGTATTATTATACGGCCCCCTACGCCCGCGATTTCGAGGCGGAAATAGTCGGCTTCGACCCAACCGGACAGGCCGTAGTCCTCGATAAATCCGGCTTTTTCTCAGGCGGTGGAGGACAACTCTGCGACCTGGGCTGGCTGACTATCGAAGGCGAAGACTACACCATAGAGGAAGTATACGCCGCCGACGGCAAAATCTGGCATAAACTGGACCGGGCCGTTCCTACCGCATTTCAAGGGAAGGGCGCAGTCGCAAAGTTGGATTGGGAGCGCCGGTACGCTCACATGCGCTACCATACCGCCTTACATGTCCTTAACGGCGTGGCTTATAACAACTTTGGGGCGCTGGTAACAGGCGCTCAGGTCTACGCCAACCGGGCCAGAATAGACTTCACGATGGACGACCTGGCCCCGCAACGCCTGGAACTGCTGGAGCGCGAGTCCAACGAGGCTATTGCCAAAGCCCTCCGGGTAATACCTCGCGAAATTACCCAGGCCGAAGCGGCTGAGATGCCGGAACTGGTTCGCACCCTGAATGCCATGCCGCCTCAGATGGCCCGAATTCGGACAATCGAAATTGAAGGATTGGACCGGCAGTTTTGCGGAGGTACACACCTGGCTAATATCAACGAAGTTGGCCGGTTGAAAATCGCCGGAACCCGTAGCAAAGGTAAAATGAATAAACGAATTGAAATTGTGCTGGAATAGTCTAAAGGGCACCGGCCAGGGAGAATTTAAGGTAATGAGACAATTTGTGGCAGAGCGCATGGCAAACGTCCCACCGTCGGGTATCCGGCGCTTCTTTGATATTGCGGCGACAATGAAAGATGTTATTTCGCTGGGTGTAGGCGAGCCGGATTTTACCACGCCTGATAATATCCGGCAAGCCGCTATTAAATCCATCGAGCAGGGCATGACCCGCTACACTTCCAATGCCGGTATCCTCGAACTGCGCGAACTAATCGCCCAGCATCTCGAAAGACTCTACAGGGTAACTTACGACCCCCTGAAAGAAATCCTGGTCACGGTCGGGGTGAGCGAGGCGTTACAGGTGGTTTGCCTGGCGACCCTCAACCCCGGTGACGAGGTTATTATCCCGGAACCGTGCTTCGTAGCCTACGCCCCCTCGGTCATTTTCGCCGGAGCTACCCCGGTGGTCGTGCCGACATATATGGAACAGGAATTTGCCCCGACTATTGACGCTTTAGAGGCCGCCATTACCCCGCGCACCAGGGCTATACTCCTGGGCTACCCCAATAACCCGACCGGCGCGGTCCTGACTCGCGAACTTAGCCTGGAAATTGCGGCCCTGGTCCAGAAACACGACCTGTTGGTCTACAGTGACGAAATCTACGACCGGCTGGTCTACGGCGTGGAGCATGTTTGCTTTGCCACCCTGCCCGATATGCGGGACCGGACTGTTACCCTGGGCGGCTTCTCCAAAGCTTATGCCATGACCGGCTGGCGGGTCGGCTACCTGTGCGCTAACCCGGAAATTAATGCGGCCTGTACGCGCATCCACCAGTACCTGATAATGTCGGCCCCGACCGCCGGGCAAATTGCCGCCATTGAAGCCCTCAAAAATAGCGAGGATTCGGTAAAGGCCATGGTAGCCGAGTATAATCAGCGGCGCAAATACATGGTTAGCGCCTTTAATGAGATTGGTCTGACCTGCTTTGAACCTAAAGGCGCTTTCTACAGCTTTCCATCTATAAAGTCTGTTGGGATGGATGAGGAGGAATTTTGCGAAAGATTGCTGGTGGAAGAACACGTGGCGGTAGTCCCTGGCAGCGCCTTTGGTCCCAGCGGTAAGGGCTACATCCGGGCCTGTTATGCCACGGCCATGCCCCAGATCGAACAGGCCATGGAGCGGATAGACCGCTTTGTTAGCAAGTACAGGCAGTAAGATGCAGGGTTAGAAAGGATACAGACAGGCGGCGGAGAGAAAAGGCGGACCCCTCAACCCGGCCTGTTACCGGGAAACAGGCCCATTGCATAAAGGATCAACCCAATGGTCATGTTTAAAAGAGTTCAACTTAATCGGGGCAAGCTATGTAAAAGCCGTCTTTGTTACGCCCTGTTCTCTGCTACCTGCTTCATCCCTTTACTGCTGGCGGCTTGCAGTGATTCCACCGCCCCTAACCTAGCTCCGACAACCACGGTTAACCCGACAACTGTCCAGGCTACCACTGCCAGCCCAACGACTGTACCGGCAACCACGGCGGTTCCTACTACCGCTACCGGAGCAACCACCAGCGGGGCAACTACCCCAGGAGGAACAACTGTGCCAGGCATACCAGATGAAATAAAGAAATCTTTCGCGCTCATCAGCACGGACCTGGAAAAACGCAGCAGCTTACCGGCCAGCAGCTTTCAAATAAGCGGCTACGATATGCAAACTTTCCCTAACTCGGCCCTGGGCTGTCCCGACCCTGGCTTGAATTACCTGCAAGTCCTGACCCCTGGCTATGTCATTCGGGTGGAGGCCGGCGGAAAAACCTATGATTACCGGAGTAACCTGGCCGGAACCCATGTGATTCTGTGCGG
>JAYSYV010000578.1:0-5255 GCA_043727245.1 Chloroflexota bacterium
CAATTGTCAAAAACAAACCCAGCCGGAAAGACAACGGATTGTAATTCAGTTCTATTTTAAAGTCTCCCTGGTCTAGCGGCAACGCGGTGAAAGCAATATTAGCCCGGTAAAGCCTGGCCGATTGGCCGTTAATCCGGGCTTCCCAACCGGGAAAATAAGTCTGGTCTACATACAGGTAACCGGGTTGAGGATTGTGGACCTGCAAATTGACGTGGTTTGAAGTTTTGCTAAGAACTTCTACAGCCACCGGATTATAAGGTCCGGGGCCTTCGAATATGGCGGAAGGCGCTTCACCTTCTACGAAAACAAGTTTTTCCAGGGGATTGATCTGACCATCCAGTAAATTTCGCAGGGCTTGCGGTTCGGGTTCGTTGGCAGATTGGTAGACCATCCGGTAGGTAGGCAGATAGTTCTGGTTCCGGTAAATGTTGATGCCGCGTTGTTTGAAAGTAGGGATTAACTGGTCGCAACAGCCAGACCGGTTGGCCTGGAATTTTTGATCGGCGCTCGAAGCTATTACCTGTTTAATATTAAAAAGATTCAGAGGCACAAAATTATCCCATTCAGGCCAGCGCTCTACACTGGCCTGGCGTAATTGCTCGAACCAACGCACTTCCAGGGAGTCGTAACCATTAACTTGCTCGATACCATACCAGACATTTGCTTCAGCCGGTAATAAACCGAGAGTACCGGCCGGGGCAACCCTTCCTCCTGTTTGCTTCAATTCTTTTACAATGCCAGTTTCCGGGAAAAATAAGTTCTGGGGAATAGCCGCCCGGTAATTGCTTCCGAAAAAGGCCAGTTGCCCGAAAACGGCGAAGCCCAGCACAAGCACACCTAAAAGGCCATATTTCGGAATTCTTATTAACCAGACCAGTCCTATCACACTGATAATAAACAATCCGGTTATTATTAGAAAATCTCTTGACTCGAAATTATTTACCTTTATTTGTTCAAACGGGACCAGTTTTGCATTGCTGAACCACCAGAATAGCAGTATAAGACCTAGTAAAAATAGGCCACCTGCCCCGGCCACCAGCCCTGCCGGGCGCGTTAATTTTAATTTTAGCAACCAATTTTGACTTAATAACCCATCGAGCGTAAACACCATCAATGTGATTAGAAAAAAACCGGCATAACCCATCAAACGACTGTAAAAGATTGTTACTGGTTGAAGCTGAATAAACAATTCGTGGAGTGGACCTACCTGGTAGACAAGCTGCACAATTGTCACATTTACTGCCCAAAAGAACCAGACCAGAGGCCGCCGCCGGGCCACCCACAGGCTACAAATTGCCATGAACAAAATGGTGGGTCCGACGTAAGAGCCACTTACTTCCGAATAATTTGGCTTGGCGAAGTCCAGTTTCGACCCAAAAGCGGGGTTGCCAAAAGGGTCGGGTAAAACAAAGGAAAGTAAATATTGGGGAGGTAACAAAGCCCCGGCTTTTAGGGACGAACGGCTTGCCAGGGAAGCGCTGTTTAATAAATACTCTACAAAAGGAAATAACTGAATCGCACCCAGCAAAATGCCCCACAGACCGCTCCCCACATACAATCCGAGTATCTGGAGTTTTTTGGTCCAGCCCGACCAGTTAGCCTTGTCCGTAGCCAGGCGATAAATCAGGTAAAGCGTAGCCAGGGAAAAACTAAGGTAGATGGTTTCAGGATGGCCGCCAAAAATCTGGAGCATTACGGCCAGGCTTAACTCGATTACAAAGCGTAGATTTGAACTCGTTCGATTCAATCGGCGTTCGATTACCATCAACAGCAAGGGAAATAGCAAAAAGGTCGCAGACAATTCGTTGTATAGCCAGACTACCATCATTCCGGCAAACATGAAGCTGATAGCTCCGATTAAACCCGCCGCCATCCTGACCTTTAGCGACCGGAAAAAGTAATAAGAAAACAGTCCTGCCAGATAAAGATGTAACATACAACGGGCCAATAATCCTAATCTTTGCCCCAAAATGAAGCTCGGCCATTGGGAAGGGTAAAAGATTGAACTTTGCATATTAGCGAGTAGCGGGCGGCCTCCAGCGTTGTACGGATTCCATAGAGGCATCTCACCTTGTTTAAGGCTGCGCCAGGAAAATTCGATCCAGGGAAGATAGGCGTAGATATCGTCACCTAAAACAGAATTATGCGGGTAGCGGCGTTCGCCCTCTACGGCAAAAACCGGAGTTCCCTGTAACATATCAGCCGGGGAATAATAGGTTTTGGAAACATTCAGCAACGGACCGCTGAAGAAAATCAGAATTAACACGGATAGAATCAGGCTTATCCTGACAAATTCCAGTTTCAAGAGTGTAGAAATTCTGGACACACTAAAGTTGCAAGCTCTCGTCAACATTTAATTCTGCTTAAATAAATTTTAACCCAGATAAAGAAATATAAAGTCCACGCTCTTTACCTATCACAACTGTTCCAACAAGGAAATACTTAAAACTGGGGTATTGCCCCTGGTTAGAACTATCTTATCATGGAAATGATTATAGGTGATAAGCTAATATAACTTTTACAAACTGTTAAAAACTAAAAAAAGTTGTTAATTGAACTGGCTAGATTTTAACAAAGTAATAAGATTTTGTGGTCTAACCTATTTCATTCAACAAAGCCAGACAATAAATAAGCTTGTGGGAACATAAAAATATACCTTGCTGGATTAAGTCTATTATTTCGCTCAAGTTTGTTAGAGGAATGCTAGAATTTTTTAATTTCCGTATCTTTTCTTTCTTAAAAGCGTATTATTTATGCAAGTAAAAAGGAGCAATAAAAACGAACTTTATCAGAGATTTTAGCAGTAACTTTGTGGGTTTGAACGTAACCAGTTGCAGTAAAGATTATAAATCAATAATCTATTCAAAATTCTCTCGCAATTTATGGGGAAAGGAACCAGGGACCAAATAAAATGGCAAGTAATAATAATAACTTTTTAGATAAATTTAATGAAGGCTCTCAGCGGGTTTTGACGGCCTCCTTCGAGCTGGTCGCTCAGTCACGCCACTCTAAATTAGAGGTCGAGCATGTTCTAGTGGCTTTACTCCGCCAGCCCAACGGCCTGTTGCCGCAGGTAATGGAACGGCTGCAAGTTGATACTGCCAAAGTCAACCAGGCGGCCCAGGAAAGTCTGGACCGGTTGCCACATGTAGCTAAACCAGCGACAACACCCGGCATCAATGTCAGTATGCAGATTGCCCCGGAAGTGCAGCAGCTTTTCACTATCGCCGAAGGTTTCCGGCGGCAGCACGGCGTACCCCAAATCGGCCCGGAACATATTGTGATGGCCCTGGTAAGTGCCTCCAATGTACCGGCTTCCGAAATGTTGCGCGAGAATGGGCTTGAGCCGGATGCGGTCTTACAGGTCTTAATGACCCTGGACCCCTCGGCTGGACAGGAGGAAGAAGCAGGCGGGCAGTCTAAGCTGGCAAAGTATAGCGTTGACCTGACTAAATTGGCTCAGGAAGGCAAGTTGGACCCAATTATTGGCCGGGATAACGAAATTCAGCGGGTATTGCAAATTCTTTCCCGCCGCAATAAAAATAACCCTGTCTTGATTGGTGAGCCGGGCGTTGGTAAGACCGCTATTGCGGAAGGTCTGGCCCAGAAGATTGTGGCCGGAGATGTACCGGAACACCTGACCGGCAAGCAGGTGGTCAGCCTGGACATCGCCGGGCTGGTCGCGGGTTCCAAGTTGCGCGGTGAGTTTGAAGAACGCCTGAAGGCTATTATGGATGAGGTTCGCAAGGCCGAAGGCAAAATCATTCTGTTCATTGACGAGGTTCACAACGTGGTTGGGGCCGGTAGCGCCAGCGGTTCGATGGATGCCAGCCAGATTATCAAACCGGCCCTGGCCCGTGGTGAATTGCAGGTGTTGGGCGCGACTACTCTCACCGAGTACCGCAAACACATTGAGAAAGATGCCGCCCTGGAACGCCGCTTTGCCCCGGTAATGGTGAACGAGCCTTCAGTGGTTGACACTATCGAGATGCTGCGTATCTTGCGGCCTAAATATGAAGCGCACCACAAGCTGACTATTACCGACCAGGCACTCGTAGCGGCGGCTGAATTGAGCGAACGCTACATCACCAACCGTTTCTTGCCTGATAAGGCGATCGATTTGGTAGACGAATCGGCGGCTAAAGTGCGGTTGGATAAGTACCGGAGTGTGGCCGCGAATCCGCTCAAAAAGCTGGAAGCCACCCTCAAAGATTTGTCTGACAAGATGGAAGCGGCAGCAGCCGACCAGAATTACGAGCAAGCAGCCAATTTCAAGCAGGAATGGGTAATCGCGCAGCAGGCATACGATACCGCTAAAGCCGCTATTCCGGAAGAAGTTAAAACCGAGCCGGTAGTGGACGAGGAAGTAATCGCTGAACTGGTCAGCAAAAGCACCGGGATACCGGTCAGCCGGATGCTGGACAGCGAAATGAAAAAGCTGTTGGAGATGGAAAAACATCTGCACGAACGGGTCATCGGCCAGGAAGAAGCTATCATAGCGGTGTCGGATGCCATCCGGCGCTCACGCAGCGGCTTGCGCGACCCCAATCGCCCTATAGGTTCCTTCATCTTCCTGGGACCGACCGGGGTTGGTAAGACCGAACTGGTCAAGGCGTTGGCCGGATACATGTTTGATGACGATAACGCTATGGTGCGGATTGACATGTCCGAGTACATGGAATCACACAGCGTCAGCCGGTTAATCGGTTCGCCTCCGGGCTATGTCGGTTATGATGAAGGCGGCCAGTTGACCGAAGCGGTCCGGCGGCGGCCTTACCAGATTATCCTGTTCGACGAGATCGAAAAGGCTCACCCGGAAGTCTTTAATGTGTTGCTCCAACTGCTGGACGACGGTCGCTTGACTGATGGACAGGGCCGGACAGTAGATTTTAAGAATACGGTCATCATTATGACATCCAACGCCGGAACGGCTCGGATTAAAGAGCGTGGCCTGGGCTTCTCGACTGGCACGGACAGCCACGAGGAAAAACGGGCTAACGACCGGATGCGCGATGGAGTAATGACGGAATTACGCAATAGTTTCCGGCCTGAATTCCTGAACCGGATTGATGAGATTATTATCTTTAGCCACCTGGCCGAAGCTCAAATTGGGCAGATTGTCCACCTGATGCTCAAGGAACTGGAAGAGCGCCTGGCAGCCAAGCACATGGGTCTGGCGCTTTCCGAAGCGGCCCTGGCCTTGCTGGCTAAAGAAGGTTACGACCGGGTGTATGGGGCGCGGCCCTTGCGCCGGG
>JAYSYV010000579.1:0-1638 GCA_043727245.1 Chloroflexota bacterium
CCCCTGAAACCGGCAAAGATAGCGAATCCAAAGACAAGTAGGACTGCCCCCTCACTGGCAATTCCTAGCAATTCAATTTGAGAGGTAAATTAAATGGGCAGTTCTTTTCTAAGAAAGCTTACCCTGGTCAAGCAAACCGGATACGGTACGTCTACCACCGACCTGTCTGCCGCCGTTACTGGCGTTATCCCGACCGGGTTTAAAGGCGACTGGCATGACATGAGCGAGTTTCAAAACCCCGGCGATGCCGAATATAACGGGATAATGGTCCCCGTTAACCGCTTAATCAAAATAAGCGACATGGCCGAGGTAACATTTGACGGTGATTTAACCTTTCAAAACGTGGATTATTTGTTAAACGCCGGATGGCAGCAGACACTCGCCAGTAGTACGGTTGGTACAACCGGGAAACAAAGAGTTTACAGTGACTACGGCGGGGGTACTCTAACTAGCTCAAACTGGCAAACGTCAGGTAACCCCCTCTTTAGTACGGTCATAGCCGGGGATAATAGTGTAAATTCTGGGTCCGGTTACGCCATCCTGGACGCTTTCATCACACAGTGGTCGGTAGGCGCGGCCAGGGGTGGTTACACAACCGCAAGCGGCACTTATAGCGGCCATACCCTGTCTACTTTGACCACCCCGCAATATACAAACATCACTGCCTCGCGGCTTTCCGGCACATCAATTCCGGCCTGGGCCTGGAAACTGTACATTGACGACGCGGGCGGAACCATCGGCGCTACTCAGAAGGCCGGGACACTCATTGATTGGTCAATTAAAGGCAACCCGTCCTTTCATCACAAGAAATTCCTTGACGGCCAAATATCGCCTACTTCCTACGGCCAGGGCCGCACCGAAGTTACCCTGGACATGACCTTTGAACAGAACTCTACAGCCCTGGCTGAACTTGTCAAGTTTGAGACAAATGCGCCCCGGTTAATCCGTCTTCAGGCTTTAGGCGCTGTTATCGGGGCTGGTACGGCGGTCAATACTATTACCTTTGACCTGGTGGGAAATTACACGGCTTTCGATAAACCGGGGGATAGCGACGGTAACACTACCATAAAAGCGTCATTTAAGTGTATGCAGGTAATTGGAACCGGGTATTTCGGTGCGACTACTATCAACAGTGTAGCGACCCTGGTTTAGCCGGTGGGCAGTTCTTTTTTACGAAAGCTCACCCTGGTCAAACAATCCGGGTATGGCACTTCTACCGCTAATTTAAGCGGAGCGGTTAACGGTGTCATACCAACGGGTTTCAAGGGTGACTGGCATGACATGAGCGTCTATTCTTACCCCGGCGAGAAAGAACAGGACGCGTCAATCCTCCCCGCTTCCCGGTCTACTAAAGTCAGTGACATGGCCGAAGTATCTTTTGATGGCGACCTGACTTTCCAGAACGTTGACTACCTCCTGAACGGCGGCTGGCAAAAGAAACTAACCGGGACTGTGGTAGGTGTGACCGGCATCCAGAGAAGTTACGTATTCCCCCCGGAAGGCACGATTTACCCGCCCCTCTTTAGTACGGTACTGGCCGGAGATAATTCCACCCCTGGCAGCGGGGCCGGGTATGCCATGCCCGACTCGTTTATTAGTGGGTTTCAGATTGGCGCAGCGCGGGGGGGCATCACACGA
>JAYSYV010000580.1:0-5237 GCA_043727245.1 Chloroflexota bacterium
CCTATGGCTCCCAGATGATTATTCCATTGGTGGCTAAAAGAAGGGTAGTAGGCGCGATTGCCCTGGGCGTTAAAGAAGCAGGCAGCTACCGGGAAGATAAGTTGCGCCGCTCTTTGTTAGAAAAACTGGCTTCCCTTTTCGCCCTGGCTCTCTTAAACAGCCGCTTATACGAGGAGAAACAGCTTTCGGCTGAGTTCGACAGCCGGATTGGGGTCTATAATCACGATTTCTTCGACCGGGAATTAACCGCCCAGATGCGCCGGTCCAGCCGGGATGAAACCATGCTCGGTTTGATGATGGTTGATATGGACAACCTTAAGATGGTCAACGATAAATACGGCCACCTGGCCGGAGATGAAGCCCTACGCCATGTCGCAGCCATGATTAATCGTTCCGTCCGCACTACCGATGTAGTAGCCCGGTATGGTGGCGACGAATTTGGAGTGATGCTGCCTGGTTGCACCCCGCTAGGTCTGGAAGTAGTGGCCGAGAAAACCCGCCGGGCTATCAACAATACCCCTTTAATCCTGGGAAATGGCGAACAGGTGGTGCTTTCGGTCAGTATCGGGGCCGTTATCTGTCCCGAAGATGGTCAAACTCCGCGCGACCTGATTCAACAGGCCGATGCCGCGATGTATAAAGCTAAGCAGCAGCGCAACCAGGTTCGCATCGGCGCAAATGCCCGCCCACCTCTCGTAACTGAAATAGAACTTACCTCAACCGATAATAGTGATAAACCAGGTTCGCCCGAAAATCTGCAAGAGTTGCTGGCCGAAGATTATGAACGCTTCTTGCTGTGGGTGGGGGGCAATAAAACCGACATCGAAACTAGAATCCTGCACGAAATTAACGAACGCCTTCACGAAGCCACGGATAAGTTGGAGCGAAGCACCAACCACATTGCTGTCTTGAGAGCCGGGCTGTGGAGCGGCCTGAAAGTAGTCGCCGACCTTATCGAATACCGCGAGCCGTATCTGGCTGGTGGGGCTGGAAAACTGGTAAAATTGGTCCAACTGGTCGGGGCTAAAGTTAATCTGTCCGAGGAAGAAATCCAGGATTTAGAAGCGGCAGCCTGGCTGGGCAACCTGGGCCGGGTATTGACACCGGAAAGTATCTGGAAATACCAGGGGAAACTTAGCGAGGAACATTGGAACCGTATCAGGGCAGTCCCCCACGAAATTATAGATATTCTACATCCTTTTA
The DNA here is from genome assembly GCA_043727245.1 of Chloroflexota bacterium. Lineage (GTDB taxonomy): Bacteria > Chloroflexota > Chloroflexia > Chloroheliales > Chloroheliaceae > 54-19. Next base: position 1,204 of record JAYSYV010000580.1, read on the forward strand.
AACAGCTTTTAAGCCCAACCAGCCTGAGCGCCATCAAGCTTCAGCGTGAGAATTTTGACGGGACCGGCTACCCACTGGGCCTGGTAGGTGAAGAAATTCCGCCTGGGGCCAGGATATTGGGAATTACCTCGGCTTTAATTGCTATGTCCCAGGACCGGCCTTTTCGGACCCAGCGGACCAAAATATTCAGCCAGCACCAGCTAGAAAGAGGGGCCGGGCGGCAATTTGACCCGAAATTAGCCAGTTTGCTGATTAGCCTGCTTGCCAAGGGCCAGCTTGATTTTCTCGATTTTGCCTAGTTATTCTTAACGTCCTATAACTTATTTCAAGAGGTTCTAATCTGATGGATCACCATCCTGAATTCAATACCCAACCTCGCACCCAGTCCGAAGAAGATAGTTTGCGTGAGCAGTTTTTTTCTTATATTTTTCATGAATTGAGAACGCCCCTGACCGTTGTCCATAGTTACGCCCAGATTTTGATTACAAAGCTGCCCCAGACACCCGAATTTAACAACCAGCGCCGCATTAGCGAACTAATGGTGACCCAAGGCGACGAAATGGTAGATATGATTGAGGAATTACTGGAAGCTTCCCGTATCCCGCTGGGACGGCTCAATCTCGACCTGGTGGAACGCAACCTCCAGGAGTTGCTGGAAAGTCTGGTGGAGCGGCTAAAAGAGGTCGAAGGCAAGGAAATAAACTGGCAAACTCCCTCCCGGTCTTTTACAGTCCTGGCCGATGGTTTACGTCTGGAACGCGCCTTAAAGTCGGTCTTGAATTTTATCCTGCAAGTGAATGAAAAAGCCGAAATCCGGCTGGAAGAAGATATGGTGGCAAGCCAGGTGCGGTTGCTGATTCCGGCCCCTGGCTTGCAATTGTCCCCCGAACAGGCCGCCGAATTGTTTGACCTGTACCGGCCAATCCGCCGCGAGCAGCCCTTTCAAAGCGACCTGCCCAAAGCTGGGAGCCTGGATATTAGCCTGTACGTGGCCCGTGGCCTGGTGGAAGGCCACGGGGGTAAATTAGACTATTCAGAAGAACTGCCCGGCTTCGTGCTGACCCTGCCGCTACTGGATGATTAGCCCAGCTTTTCCTTGCCCCACAGGTACGGCTGTAACGGGGCAGGAACCCGGATAGAGCCGTCAGCTTGCTGGTGGTTCTCCAGGAACGGAACCAGGAAGCGAGGAGTTGCCAGGGCAGTGTTGTTCAGGGTATAGCAGAACTGGACTTTGCCCTCGGCATCGCGGTAGCGCAGGTTAGTGCGCCGGGCCTGCCAATCCCCCAGGCTGGAGCAGGAATGGGTTTCGCGATATTTTTGCTCGCTCGGAACCCAGCTTTCAATGTCATGCATCTTGATTTTACCCACCCCCATATCCCCGGTGCAGCATTCGACCACCCGGTAAGGAATTTCCAGGGCTTCCAGAATATCTTTAGCGTTGGTCAGGATTTTTTCGTGCCAGCGCTTCGACTCTTCGGAGTCGTTTTTGCAAAGAATAAACTGCTCGATTTTGGTGAACTGGTGGACCCTTATCAAACCCCGGACATCCCGGCCACCGCTGCCCGCTTCCCGGCGAAAACAGGGAGAAAGCGCAGCGTAAGTAATAGGCAAGTCGCTTTCACTCAAAATCTCGCCGCTATGCAAACTGTTAACCGGCACTTCGGCGGTCCCGGACAGATAAAGGTCGTCAGCGGGCAGGTAATAAACCTGATCCCGCCCGGTCGGGAAGTGGCCGGTCCCCACAAAGGCCGATTCACGGGCCATTGAAGGAACAGTCATCAGGGTAAAACCCTTCTCCATCAGCCGGTCCATAGCGAAGCGGTGCAAGGCATATTCCAGGACAGCCATCTCATTTTTGAGGGTGTAGCTCCGGCTGCCCGCTACCTCAGCTATCCGTTTAAAATCGGCCCAACCGTGGTTTTCGAGAATTTGAACGTGGTCCAGGGGCGTAAAATCAAATTTGGGTAGTTCGCCCCACTTATAGACCTCAACATTCTCGCTGTCGTCCAATCCCACCGGCACATCCGCATCAGGGATATTTGGCACAAGCAGCAAAAGCTGGCGCAACCGTTCTTCAGTCTCACGCAAGCTCGGTTCCAGGGCTTTCAGCTCATCGCCGATTTCCTTACCGCGCCCGATGATTTGAGGACGTTCTTCCGGCGTAGCCTTACCCATCTTTTTGGAATTGCTATTTTTTTCTTCGTTTAGCGTTTGAATCTGGCGCTTTAGCTTCAATACTTCCTGGTCTACGGCCAGCAATTCATCCAGGGCCAGGTCTACCCGCTTTACCTGGATGGCCCAGCGCACTTTTTCGGGATTTTCGCGTATAAACCGCAGGTCAAGCATTCTCCGCTCCTGAAATTTCTTTATTTATAGTCCAAGTGAATCAAAAAAGCCGCTCATCCTTGAGGTTTTAAAAGTCTACACTAATCCCCTGCCCCGGTCAAGGTTAAAGAAAAGTTGACCTTTAGGTGCGTAAAGAGTAGAATCAATTGAAGTAGTGCAACTTTACTGCTCCCAGGTCCGTTCTAATTTTAGTACTACGGCTGCCGGTTGGAAAGTTTGAAGTAAAAGCCAGGCTTAATGAAACTTGCTATCCAGATCCCCTGTTATAACGAAGAAGAAACTTTACCCCAGACGTTGGACGATTTACCGCGTCCACATCAGATAAACGGGGTTGACGAAGTTGTTGTGGTAATAATTGACGACGGTTGCAGTGACCGGACGGTGGAAGTGGCCCGCGAATGGGGCTTACGCAACAACGTGCCGATGACTATCGCCCACCATACTCGCAACCGCGGACTGGCCGCCGCTTTCCAGACCGGCCTCAACACCTGTCTTTTCCTGGATGCCGATATTATCGTCAATACCGACGCTGACAACCAATATCCCGGCCAGACTATCCCCGAACTGGTCCAGCCAATTCTATTACGCCAGGCCGATATGGTAATCGGCGACCGCCAGACCGATCTGATTGAGCATTTCAGCCCGATTAAAAAGAAATTCCAGCGCTGGGGCAGTCTGGCCGTCCGCATCTTTAGTGGCTCGGAAGTGACCGATGCCGTGAGTGGGTTCCGGGCATTCAGCCGGGAATGCGCTCTCTCCCTGAACGTGGTTACTCGCTACACCTACACCGTCGAAACTATATTCCAGGCCAGCAAGCGAAACCTGGCAATTACCTCCGTCCCTATTTCTACTAATCCCGTCACCAGGGAATCACGTTTAGTTAAAGGTGTTTGGAATTATGTAAAGCGTATGGGGGCGACTATCGTCCGTATCTACGCCATGCACGAACCGCTCAAAGCCTTTTTCTATTTCAGCCTACCTTTCTTCCTGCTGGGAGTGCCGGTTATTGCCCGCTTCCTGTGGCTCTCCCTGACCGAACACAACGGCAGTATCGGTCATCTTCAATCGCTAATGCTGGGAAGTGCCTCGATTATCATCGGAGTGCTGATAATGTTAATCGGCCTGATTGCCGACTTAATCAGCAACAACCGGCGGCTGGTCGAAGATACGCTGTTCCGGGTCAAGAAGATGGAATTAGAACTGGACAAGCAGAAAAACCGTGAAGGAAACTTGCTAACCGAACTCAGGCAACTCCGCGCCGACCTGACCGGCACTAAACTACCGTCGCTACCTCCAAACGGAACCGGCCTGGTCACGACCTACTACCCGCCTAAAACCGACTCTGTTTCATCAGTTACCAGGATAGAAGAAATCGAAGTCGAGTCGGTCAAGCAAGAGTAAAAAAGCTATTTTAACAGCTTGGTTTGCATGAAGTTATTTTTGACTTCAAGATTACGCCTTATAGTATCAAACAGGTTTGTTAGAGCTTGTTTCATAAAGGTAAAGTAGGCTAATAATTAGTCAAGCGTTTAAGCATCAACCGGCTGTGGTGGCTACTTCAAGGATCCGGGGTATAATTAAAGCCTTATAATTTTTGATAAACCCAAGGAAAAAGCCAAATCTCAATGAAATTAGAAGTCCAGTCTGTCAAGAAATTTTTCAAAAAGAGTTTGCATTTCGCCCAGGAT
>JAYSYV010000581.1:0-1635 GCA_043727245.1 Chloroflexota bacterium
CCGAGTCTTCCACCCCTTACCAGTACGAACGCCGCACCACCTATATTGCCCTGGAATTTGAATGGTGCGACCCGGTTAACCCACCCATCGCGCCGGACATTCGCCAGCACTGGCTGGAAGCCCGTACCGCTGAAGAACGCGAAAAAGCCCGCTGGCTGACCATTGGCCTGAGCCTGGCCGGAAATAATAACGCCAACGAAAAGGTCCGGCCCATACGCTTTTTGATTACGGACGGGTCGCGGTTCGGTCACGAATTAGGCATGATAGACCAGAAAAACGTGGCCTACGACCAGCTTACATTTAAACGGCTGCTTTCCGAAGGCGGGCGCGGCATCATCTGTGACACGGTAGCCGATTACCAGTCGCACGTGGCGCGTTACCTCTTTGGCACAAGCGAGGTGCGCGATTTTCAAAATATCATAAGTATGATGCTGGTGGTCCGCCAGCCCAACCTGGGAACGGAAATCAATTTCACTCGCGTCCACGAATATTTGAAACAGGCTCTGCCGCGTATTCCCGATGAAATCACCCGGCGTGTCACCGGCACGCTGGAACGGATGGACAATATTCAAACTCAGCTCGAACACTTGCAGGAAGCCTACGAAGCCGCCACCGTGCTGGATAAAGCCGCCCAGAAACTGGCTGTTGCCGGGGCCAGGCGAAGTGGGCTGAGTTACTTGCTGGCTCAGACCAGTGAAAACGGTTTTCAAACGCGTGTCACCGGCCTGGAACGCACTAGAGCCAACGCCGAAACAGCCCTGAAAGCCGCCGAAGCAGCCTATGCGGCCCTGAATACCGAAGACGAACAGGTAGCAGGGCAACTGGCGGCCCTGGAAGCCAGCGAAAGCTTACAGGTGGTGGACAAGATAGCCGCCGCCCGCAGCCAGACCCAGGAAGCTTTGCGCCACTTTGAGCAGCAAACTACCCAGTTAGAAGGCGCTCGTCAGGCTTTACAGGCGGTGCAAACTCGCCAGGAACGCCTGACTGGTCAACACCTTCGCTGGCAAGAAGAAAGTCGCCAGACTCTTAAAGCCCTGGAAACTCTGGCCGAGAAAGAAGCGGAATGGCCGCTGGCCGCCGGTCAGCTTGAAGGACTGGCCCGGCTACTAACTGCCTACAACCTGGAGAGTGAGAACCAGCCCGAATTGCCCCTGACGCTGGCCGCCCTGGCCGGACAACAAAGCGAAGAACGGCTTAATAAACTGAGCGAACTGGAAGAACTGCACCGGGAACGCGAGAGTAAAGCTATCGAGGCCCGGATTGCCACCGCCAGAGCCACCGAGAAACGCAACGAGTACGACGAACTGCGCCAGCGCCGCGACGAAGCCCAGCAGCGGGTGGCCGAGGTCCGCGACGAACTGGCGAACCGCTGGCGACAATTTCAGCGTGAACCGGAAAGCTGGACGGGCGAGTTGCCCGATTACCGGCTGGCCGAGCTTGCCAGTAACGCCTTGCGAGCCACCCTGGAAGAATACCGGGCGCTGGTCCAGGCCGTAACCGGCGAGTTGAGCCGGGCGGTTATGCGCCTGGACGAAACACACAGCCAGCTTTTACAGGGGAAAGGCTCTCAGCAAACCCGCCTGGCCGAACTGGAACGCGAATTCGCGCGTAAAAAGGCCGAACCCGACCGCCTGC